>NZ_JANGBZ010000099.1:0-6104 GCF_024462915.1 Clostridium sp. DFI.5.61 | reverse complement strand
GGCGCGATTTGCGCCCGGTCCAGGGCTCTTTTCTGCTTTTTTTCGTGGGAGAGCCGCTTTTTCTTCATTTTTGTTTCATTTTACGTCTGCGACAAAAAAGAGGTTGTCAGATGTGCATTTTTACGATATAATAGCCAATAGCAGATCACCTCGCCACGGCGGCTTCCGCCTGGGGAGTCTGTATGAGTCAGTCCAAACATAAGGAGTGGTAACAATGAGCTATTCTGTACAAAACATCCGCAATGTCTGTCTGCTGGGACACGGTGGGAGCGGAAAGACCTCCCTGGCGGAGAGCCTGCTTTACATGACCGGCGCTATCGACCGCATGGGCAAGCCCGCCGACGGCAACACCGTCTGCGACTATGATGCGGAGGAGACCCGCCGCCAGATCTCCATCTCCACTTCCGTGGCTCCCCTGGAATATAAGGGCTGCAAGATCAACATTCTGGACACCCCGGGCAGCTTCGACTTCTCAGGTGAGGTGCTGGAGGCCCTCCAGGTCTCTGACGCCGCCATCATCGTCTGCTCCGCCAAAGACGGCATCTCTGTGGGGCTGGAAAAAGCCTGGCGCTACTGCGAGGAGCGCGACATGCCCCGCTTTATCTATATTTCCAAGACAGATGAGGAAAACTCCGACTATAACGCCACCTTCGACGCCCTGCGTGAGCGCTTCGGCAACAAGATCGCCCCCATCGTGGTCCCCATCTGGGACGACAACAAGAAGGTCACCGGCATCATCGACGTGCTCAACAAGCGCGCCTACGAGATGCAGAACGGCAAACGGGTGGAGATCGAGCTGCCCGAGGGCAAAGAGGACGTGGTCACCCAGTTCAACGACGCTCTGAAGGAATCCGTGGCCGAGACCAGCGAGGAGTTTATGGACAAATTCTTCTCCGGCGAGGACTTCACCTATGTGGAGATGATCCAGGGCCTGCGCCAGGGCGTGCGGGAGCTGTCCCTCTTTCCCGTGCTGTGCGGCTCCGCCGTGTCCACCATGGGCTCCCTGATGCTGATGGACAATATCGTGGAGCTTCTGCCCAACCCGGTGGAGGGCAACATGCGCAAGGGCATGCTCCCCAGCGGCGACAAGGAGGAATACGCCGTCTCCCCCGGCGGCGTACCCAGCGCCTTCGTGTTCAAAACGGTCTCCGACCAGTACGGCAAGTACTCCTTCATCAAGGTCATCTCCGGCACCATCACCTCCGACCTGGCCCTGGTCAACGCCCGCACCGGCTCCCCCGAGAAGCTGGGCCGGCTGTACACCATGCGGGGCAAGAAGGCCGTGGAGGTCAAGGAGCTCTCCTGCGGCGATATCGGCGCCATCGGCAAGCTGGAGAAGGTCAAGACCGGTGATACCCTGTGTGACGCCCGCAAGGTCTTCTTCATGCCCCCCATCCCCTTCCCCGAGCCCTGCTACTCCGTGGCCATCGTGCCCAAGACCCGGGGGCAGGAGGACAAGATCGCCCAGGGCTTGGCCCGCCTGAACGAGGAGGACCCGACCTTCACCTTGGTGAACAACGGCGAGACCCACCAGATGGTCCTCAGCGGCACCGGCGACATGCAGATGGATGTGCTGGTGTCCAAGCTGAAGAGCCGCTTCAATGTGGAGGCGGAGCTGAAGGCTCCCCGGGTGGCCTATCGTGAGAAGATCCGCAAGACAGTCTCCAAACAGGGCCGCCACAAAAAGCAGACCGGCGGTGCCGGCCAGTTCGGCGATGTCTGGGTCCGCTTTGAGCCCAATCCGGAGAGCGACCAGATGGTCTTTGCCGAGGAGGTTTTCGGCGGCTCCGTGCCCAAGAACTATTTCCCCGCTGTGGAGAAGGGCCTGCGTGAAGCCTGCGTTCACGGACCTCTGGCGGGCTACCCCGTGGTCAACCTGAAGGCTGTCCTCTATGATGGAAGCTACCACCCCGTGGACTCCTCCGAGATCGCTTTCAAGACCGCGGCCCAGCTGGCCTACAAGGCCGCCATGCCTGAGGCCAACCCCGTGCTCATGGAGCCCATCGGCGAGCTGAAGGTCACCATTCCAGACAGCTACATGGGCGACGTCATCGGTGACCTGAACAAGCGCCGCGGCCGCATCATGGGCATGAATCCCACTAAGGACGGCGAGCAGGTGGTGGAGGCCGAGGTCCCCATGGCCGAGATGTCTACCTACGCCATCGACCTACGGGCCATGACCCAGTCCCGCGGCTCCTTCACCTTCCACTTTGTCCGCTATGAGGACTGCCCTCCCGCGGCCCAGCAGAAGGCCATTGAGGAAGCCAAGGCCCTGGCGGAAGAATAAATCATCCCAGGCACCCGTTCCCCGCAGGGAACGGGTGCCTTTTGCGGGCAGTTCCCCGGTCCGGCCCCATACAGCGCGCCAGCCCGGTGGTCCCTGGACCACCGGGCTGGCGCTGTGCTCTGTTCTGCCGCAGACGGACACGGCTCCACCACGCTTCGGCCGCCCCGGGGGAAGCAGGGGGGAGGTATCCCTGTCCCGCCCGGCGCGCTGCCGTGAACCTGTCTCATCTTGTCCCCATCATACTCCTCCCCGATCCATTTTGCAAATCGATCTTTCTTATAAAATAATTGATTTTATCTATATTTCTGCCCGGTGAACCCGCTCCAGCATCTCCTGGTATCCGGGGGTCTCCCGGAGGAAAGCGGATTCCGGGTCCCGCTCCAGTTCCTCCAGCAGATATTGGAGCATGATCTGCTGGACTTCCCTCGCAGCCTCCTTTGTGGGCAAGTGGCGGTAGAGAGGGGACGCACTCAGGTCCCAGGGCTCCTCCAGGCTGCGCAGGAGCCGTTCCAGCACCGCCAGCGCCTCGGGGCCGTCCTGCTCCGCCAGCGCCAGCTGGAGCGGGGCAGACGCCACTGCGTAGGCGGTGAGCTGGAACACCCGTCCCGCCTGCTCCGCCGTCTCACTGTATTGCCGCGCGCACGTCTTGTCCCCCGCCTCCAGCGCCAGGTCCATCAAAGCCATGAGGGTAGACTGGAGCTCTGATGCCTGCCGGAACAGCTCCCGCTCCAGAATGGGCCACGCCTCTTCCGACCGCTTCTGTTTCCTGCGGAGCATGGCCTCCAGCATGGGCCGTTCCCGGTCCTCCTGGGGCAGACGGGCCAGCTGTTCCTCTGCCTGCTCCAGCTCTCCCTGGGCCATGTACTGGGAGATGAGCATCCGCTCCGCCCGCTCCCGCACCCGCCTGTCTCCACTGTCCGCGCATCGGCGGTAGAGGGCCAGGATCTCCCCCTTCCACGCCTGCTCCCGCTCCGGGTCATTCTCTCCCCGCTTCCAGAGCACCAGCGCCCCGTCCAGTATCTGGGCCGCCGTATAGGCCAGCAGGTCGCTGTTTGGGTACTCCCGCAGCTTGTCCCGGGCCAGACGGAAGGCGGCCTCACAGCCCTCCTGCTGGGCTCTCTCCCCCAGCACATTGGCAAATGCTCCGATCTCCTCCTCTGTCAGTTCCTCCTGAAAGGAGAGCAGGGTGTTCAGGTCCACCTCAAGCAGACGGGCCAGCGGGGGCAGCAGGGTGATATCCGGATAGGAGTTGTTCCGCTCCCACTTGTTGACAGCTGGCGCTGACACCCCCAGCCGCTGGGCCAGCTGTTCCTGGGTCAGCCTCAGTGCCAGGCGCCGCTGCCGCAGGATCTCGTGAAATTTCATGTTCCGTCCCCCTTTTCCTTGGTGTGCCCATTGTATCAGAGGAGACCTTTTCTCCGCAACCGAAGGGTATTCACCTTTCCTTCAAAAAAATTAACCGCTGTTCATATTTTTTCTGTTTTCAAAAAAATTGTCCTCTGACTGTGGTCAGAGGACAAAATTGTGCTGAAATATGCACAATTTTCCGCTTTCCATTCCCTTGACAGGGCCCTTGCTTCCGCTATAATGAAACCAACCTCCATATCAGAAAGGAAGATCCTATGACACACCTTCGCAGCAGATGGACCGCCCTGTTCCTGGCGCTGGTCCTTTCCCTCTCTCTGGCCCTGCCCGCCTCCGCCGCACAGGAGGACCGGGCCCAGGCCGCCCATGAGGCCGCCCAGTACGCCATGCAGTATGGCGGCGCCGTCAGTGTCCAGTACGCCCTTTGGGAGAACGGAGAGGTCACCCTCCAGGGGCACGACGGCGTCTACTCCAAGACGGAGAACCGCGCGCTCACCGATGATGACCTGTACGGCATCGGCTCCATCAGCAAGACCTATACCGCCGCCGCCATGATGAAGCTGGTGGAGCAGGGGAAAGTAGACCTGGATGAGCCGGTCACCGCCTATCTCCCTGATTTCACCATGGCAGACCCCCGCTACACCCAGATCACGGTGCGCATGCTCCTCAACCACTCCTCCGGCCTGATGGGCGGCACCACCAATGACGCCTTCCTGTTCGGGGACCAGGGGAACGATGACGCTCCCCCCCGCCTGCTGGAGCGGCTGGCCGGGCAGACCCTTCAGGCCGAGCCCGGCGCTTACAGCGTCTACTCCAACGACAGCTTCACCTTGGCCCAGCTGGTCATCGAGCGGGTCAGCGGCATGGAGTACACCGCCTTTCTAAACCAGTACCTGCTGGAGCCTCTGGGACTGGAGAACACCCTGACCCCTATGGAGGAGTTCGATACCAGCCGGCTGGTCAAGACCTATCTGGGGACTGACACCCGGGCCCTGCCCGCCGAGAACCTGACCATCGTGGGCACGGGAGGCATCTACTCCACCGCCAGCGATCTGGCCGCCTTCGGCGGCGCCCTGTGCGGGGAAGGTCTGCTGAGCCAGGCGTCTTTGGATGAGATGGCCAGCGACCAGTATCTGCTGGGCATGTGGCCCGAGGACAGTGACGGCGACGCCGTCGCCTATGGCCTGGGCTGGGACAGCGTCCATATGTTCCCCTTCAGTCAGAACGGCATCCAGGCCCTGGTCAAGGGGGGCGACACCATCGTCTATCATGCCGGACTGGTCATCCTGCCCGAGTATGACATGGCCGCCGCGGTGCTCACTTCCGGCGGGATCAGCACCTACAATCAGCTAGCCGCCGCCCGTATCCTTCTGGATGCCCTGGCTGAGCAGGGCGTCGAGGTGGAGGAGGAGGCCGCCCTCACCCCCGCCCAGCCCGCCCAGATGCCCGCCGAGCTGACCCAGCTCAGCGGCTGGTACGGCACCTCCACCGCCGCCGCCCAGCTCCAGATCACCGACGAGGGCGTGCTCACCCTTACCGGGATGGAGGGGACCTTCACCTACCGGGAGGACGGCAGTTTCCGGGACGAGAGCGATTCCGTCCTGCTCAAGCTGGTCCAGGAGGACAACGGGGAGACCTACCTCTATCAGAAGAGCTACGCCTCCATTCCCGGCCTGACCACCCTCTGTGTGGCCTCCTACGCCATGGAGCGCCTGCCCAGCTACCAGCCGGACGAGGCCACTCAGGCCGCCTGGGAGGCCAGAGAGGGCAAGATGTACGTTCAAACCAACGAGCGCTGGTCCTCCGCCTACTACGCCTTAAGCGGCGTCTTTGCCGCCGTCACCCTTCAGGGCAGCCCGGAGGGCTATCTGCTCACCAATCAGCTCACCGCCCCTGACACCGCCGCCCCAGTCCTTCAGATCCCCGGCACCGGAAGCCGGGACAGTGCCGTGATCCGTGTGCTGGATGTAGACGGCTGCGAGACCCTGGAGCTCAACGGCTCCCTCTATCAGGACGCAAGCTCCGTCTCCCCCATCTTCTCCGGGCCGGAGTCCTGGTGCATCATCCGCCCGGGGCAGACAGCCCGCTGGTACCGGACAGGCGAGGCCGCCGGCAGTCAGATGACGGTGGAGGTCCCGGAAAACGGCGGTTTCTATGTGTATGACGCCGCTCTGGGTCTCCAGGCCAGCTCCTGGCTCTATGGAGACACCACCGTTGTTCTTCCGGAAAACGGCTGGATCGTCTTCTCCGGCGAGGAGGGGGTCCAGTTCCATATCTATCTCTCACAACCCTGAGCAAACGCTCCGGCCGCCCTTCCGGCGGCCGGAGCGTTCCTTTTTTCTGTCAGCCGGACCGCACCGCCGGCCATAAAAACAGGCGCCCCCCCCAGGGGGGGGGCCCGGCTGGTGGGTGTGTGTTAATGGGTGGGGAGGGGGGTCTTGGGGGGGGGCCG
>NZ_JANGBZ010000098.1:0-6238 GCF_024462915.1 Clostridium sp. DFI.5.61 | reverse complement strand
CCCCCCCCCCCCCCCCCCCCCCCCCCCCCCCCCCCCCCCGGTCCCTTTTGGCGGTGGAGAGAGGGGGAAGGCCCTCAGGCGGGGAAAGCGCCCCGGCGGGTCAGCTGGCGGGAGAGGGAGAGCAGCACCGGGATCAGCAGGATCTGGGCCGCCACCATGCAGATAGTCTCGGTGAAGCGGGCGGGAAGCATGCCGAACAGGCCTTTGCCGTACATGATGTAGAGCCAGACGCTGTTGAGCACGAGCCGGGTCAGGCTGGCGCACAGGGAGGCGCCCACCACCCGCAGCCAGAGAGCGCGTCCATGGAAGCCCTCCCCCTTCTGGTGGAGGAACAGGCCGTAGATCAGTCCCACCAGTCCGGCGGTGACAGTGAAGCCGGGGAAGAAGGCGCCGAAGGGGAAGAGGGTGGCGCCGATCAAGTCGCTTACCGCGCCCACGGCCAGAGCCCACAGGGGGCCGAAAAGGATGCCGGACAGGGCGACGGCCAGGAAGGAGAAGTTGACCACCACGAAGGTGGTGTTGATGGAGAGGAACCGGGCCAGGATGACCTGGAGGGCCACCAGAAGGGCGCAGGTGACCATGATCTTGGTGTTTTTCTGAGCTTTCATTTATCTCTTCCTTTCACGGGCTGAGAGAGCCTCTCAGCGGTTTCCTCTTCAGTTGCCGTAAAAGGATACCCTGATACGACAGCGGAAGCGGAGCACCACCGCAAGACAGCTGCCTTTTCGTCCGGCGGCCACTTCCCATCCGCCGGCACTTGACGCGGTACTCCTATTCTGTGTATGGTCGCTGGGAAAACGGGGGAGGGGTCAGCACAGCCCCAGATGGTGGCGGATCTCCCCTACGGAGTAGAGGGAGCCCCAGGCGCAGATCACGTCCTCCGGGCCGGCCAGGGCCAGGGCGGTGTCCACCCCCTGGTCCAGGGTCTCCTGGACAGAGACCGGGATGGAGAACTGGGCCAGCCAGGCCGCCAGCTCGGCGGCGGGGAGGGCCCGGGGGCTGTCCGGTGTCACCGCCACAAAGGCCTTTGCCAGGGGGAGGACACGGCGGAACATGGAATGCCAGTCCTTATCGGCCAGGACACCGGAGAGGAAAATGAGCTTCCGGCCGGGGTAGAGGCTCTCCAGGGCGGCGGCAAGGGCGTCCACGCACTGGGGGTTGTGGCCGCCGTCCACGATGAAGTCGGGGGAGCGGCGGGCCAGCTCCAGGCGGCCGGGCCACTGGGCCGCGGCCAGTCCCCGGGCTGCCGCCTCCTCCGGGATGGTCCAGCCGGCATCCCGGAGTGCCTGCACCACCTCCAGGGCGGTGATGGCGTTGGAGAGCTGGTAGCTGCCCAGCAGGGAGAGGCGGTAGGGGCCCCGGCCCCGGTAGCGGAAGTCCTGACCCTCCAGACCGGAGGAGAGGACCTCCAGCTCCTGGGGGTCGGTCTGACGGAGGGGGATGTCCAGCTGGCGGCAGACGGACTGGATCACCTGGGTGACCTCATCGCTCTGGCGGTAGAGGACGGCCCGGCAGCCCGGCTTGAGGATGCCGGACTTCTCCCGGGCGATGAGAGTGAGGGTGCCGCCCAGCTCCTGGGTGTGCTCCAGGCCGATGTTGGTGATGACCGCCGCCTCCGGGGCGGGGATCACGTTGGTGGAGTCCAGGCGGCCGCCCAGACCTACCTCCAGCACCACGATGTCACACTGCTCCTCCAAAAAGAACTCCATGCCCACCGCGGTCATCAGCTCGAACTCGGTGGGGGGATCGGACATCCCCTCCGCCACCTCCAGCACCTGCTGGGTGAGGCGGCCCAGGACTTCATCCGGGATGGGTGCCCCGTTGACCTGCATCCGCTCGTGGAAGCGGTAAAGGTGGGGAGAGGTGAACAGGCCAGCGCGCAGCCCAGCCTGAGCCAGGATGGAGGCTGTCATGGCCGCGGTGGACCCCTTGCCATTGGTCCCGGTGATGTGGACGAAGCGCAGGCGGCGCTCAGGATTGCCCAGGCTGGCCAGCAGTGCCTGGGTACGCTCCAGGCCCGGCTTCCGGCCGGTCCAGGCCCGCTGATGGATCAGTTCAATGGCTTCCTGTCCTGTCATGAAGGAGTCCCTCCCTGCTTTAAGTGACAATACCAAAGGAGCAAGGCCAGCCCGGCACCCCCCAGGATGTTGCCCAGGGTGACGGGGACCAGGTTGGAGGCGGCCCCGGTCAGGGTGAGAGGGGCCAGATCGACGCCCGCGGCTGCTGCCAGCGAGGCGTACTGGGGGACAGCGGCGGCCATTAGGGCCGCGCCGATGTAATAGAGGTTGGCAACGGAGTGCTCAAAGCCGCACAAGACGAAAAAGCAGACCGGAAGAAAGGCGCCCATCAGGCGGCCCGGTGTCTCCCGGGCGGAGGCGGCGGCCAGCACCCCCAGACAGACCAGCAGGTTGCACAGCACGCCCAGGCCCAAGGCGCTGCCGAAGGGAAGGGCGCATTTCGCGGCCCCGACCCGGATGGTGTATACGGCCAGGGCCCCGGCGGAGTAGTCCAGCTGGCCGCAGGAGACACACAGCCAGGCCACCAGCAGCGAGCCCAGGGCGTTCCCGGCAAAGACCAGCGCCCAGTTGCGCACCATCAGGACCGCCGATCCCCCCTTTTTCTCCAACAGAGTGAGGGGGAGCATGCAGTTTCCGGTGAACAGCTCCGCACCGGTGACGACGACCAGCCCCAGACCGAAGGGGAAGAGCAGGCCGCAGATGGTCCGGACGGTCCAGGTGTCTGAGATGCCGTAGACCGCCGTGTTGGTGGCGGCCGCGGCGATGGCGATGATGGCCCCGGCCAGCGCTCCCAGCAGGAGCAGGCTGGCGGCGGAGCGCTCCATTTTCCTGACGCCCGCCGCACTGTACGAGGCGAGCAATTCTGCGGGGGAGAGGTAGTTGTTCATGATCTCCTTTGTTCCAGAGACCGGCAGGCCGCCTGGGCCACATGCAGGGCCAGCACGGTGGAGGTCACCGCGCCCACGCCTCCGGGGACCGGCGTGATGGCAGCCACGATGGGCTCCACCTCGTCAAAGGCCACGTCCCCATGCATGGCGCCGTCCGGGCCGATGTTGACGCCCACATCTACCACCACCTGGCCCGGGCGCACATAGTCGGCCCGGATCAGGTCCAGGCAGCCGGCGGCGGAGATGATGATGTCGGCGTCCTGGCAGAAGCTGCGGGTGTCCTCCTTGTCTGTGAAGATGTGACAGACGGAGACGGTGGCCTCCTCCTTCATCAGCAGCAGGGCGGTGGGCAGGCCCACGGTGGCGCTTTTGCCGATCATAGCGATCTTCTTGCCTTTCAAGGGGATATCATAGTAGTGGAGCAGTTCCAGGCAGGCGGTGGCGGTGCAGGGGGGAAAGCCGATGTCACTCTTGGTGAGCAGGCCGCCCATGGAGGCGGTGGTGATGGCGTCGATGTCTTTCTCCGGGGCCAGGACGCTGGTCACCGCCTCGGTGTCCAGATGGGGCGGCAGGGGGCGGAATAGCAGGCAGCCGTGGATGGAGCTGTCCTCGTTCACTGTCCGCAGGGTCTGGATCAGCTCCTGCTGTGAGGCGTCCGCGGGCAGCAGGAAGAGCCGGACGGCGATGTTCAGGCTTTCCGCCCGGCGGATAGCCCCCCGCTCATAAGCGATGTCCTCCTCCCGGCGTCCCACCCGGACGATGCCCAGGGTGGGAGTGACGCCGCGGCGGGAGAGCTTCTCACAGCGGAGCCGGATGTCCCGGCACATGTGTTCCGCCACCGGTTTTCCGCTGAGCAAAACTGCCATGGGTCTCCTCCTTTTGGTGATTCGGGCAGGGGGAGGCGGCGTGCGCCTCCCCCTGCATGTGGTCATATGCTCAGAACAGGCCGGTGATCCTGCCGTTCTCGTCTACGTCGATCTTCTCGGCAGAGGGGACTTTGGGCAGGCCGGGCATGGTCATGATATCGCCGGTGAGAGCCACGATGAAGCCGGCGCCGGCGGAGACCTTCAGATTGCGCACCGTGACCTCGAAGCCGCTGGGCGCGCCCAGCAGGGTCTGGTCGTCGGAGAAGGAGTACTGGGTCTTGGCCATGCAGATGGGCAGGTCGCCGAAGCCCAGGTCGGTGAGCTGCTGGGCCTGCTTCTTGGCGTTGGCGGTGAGCACCACCCGCTCGCCGTGATACACCTTCTTCACAATGGTGTCCAGCTTCTCCTGGATGGAGGCCTGGGTATCATACACGAACTGGAAGTGGCTGGGCTGCTCGCACAGGCGGATGACCTCCTCGGCCAGAGCCTTGCCGCCCTCGCCGCCCTTGGCCCACACCTCGGACAGGGCCACATTGACGCCCAGCTCATTGCACTTCCTCTCTACCAGGTCCAGCTCGGCCTTGGTGTCGGTGGGGAAGGCGTTGATGGCCACCACGCAGGGCAGGCCGTACACGTTCTTCACGTTGTCCACGTGCTGCAGCAGGTTGGGCAGGCCCTTCTCCAGCGCCTCCAGGTTCTCCTGGTTCAGCTCGGGCTTGGGCACGCCGCCGTGGTACTTCAGCGCCCGCACGGTGGCCACGATCACCACGGCGGAGGGCTTCAGGCCGGCCTTGCGGCACTTGATGTCGATGAACTTCTCTGCGCCCAGGTCGGCGGCGAAGCCGGCCTCCGTGACTGCGTAGTCCCCCAGCTTCAGGGCCATGCGGGTGGCGATGATGGAGTTGCAGCCGTGAGCGATGTTGGCGAAGGGGCCGCCGTGGATGAAGGCAGGGGTGCCCTCCAGGGTCTGGACCAGGTTGGGCTTCAGAGCGTCCTTTAGCAGGGCGGCCATGGCGCCCTCGGCCTTCAGGTCATGGGCGGTGACGGGCTTGCCGTCATAGGTGTAGGCCACGATCATCCGGCCCAGCTTCTCCTTCAGGTCGGTGATGCTGGTGGACAGGCACAGCACGGCCATGATCTCGCTGGCCACGGTGATCTCAAAGCCGTCCTCACGGGGCACGCCCTGGGCCTTGCCTCCCAGGCCGTCCACGATGTGGCGCAGCTGGCGGTCGTTCATGTCCACCGCGCGCTTCCAGGTGATCTGCTTGACATCGATGCCCAGGGCATTGCCCTGCTGGATATGGTTGTCCAGCATGGCGGCCATCAGGTTGTTCGCCGCGCCGATGGCGTGGAAGTCGCCGGTGAAGTGGAGGTTGATGTCCTCCATGGGCACCACCTGGGCCCAGCCGCCGCCGGCCGCACCGCCCTTGACGCCGAACACAGGGCCCAGGGAGGGCTCACGCAGGGCGACCACGGACTTCTTGCCCAGCTTCCGCAGGCCGTCCGCCAGCCCTACGGAGGTGGTGGTCTTGCCCTCGCCCGCAGGGGTGGGGGTGATGGCGGTGACCAGGATCAGCTTGCCGTCCTGAGCCTGGGTCTCGTTGAGCAGCTTGTAGTCCACCTTTGCCTTGTAGTTGCCGTACATCTCCAGGTACTTCTCGTCCACGCCCGCCGTGGCCGCGATCTCCCGGATGTTTTTCATTTCACAGCTCTGTGCAATTTCAATGTCGCTCTTAATTTCCATGGGAATCAGTCTCCTTCTTTTATGATTTATCGTGGATGTCTATGAAGTTAGAAGTTAAGGGAGGGAACGGACCTGGGCCGCCATAAAGGAGGCCGGGCCCGGGCAGTCCAGGTGCAGCGGAGCGCTGCCGGGGTCCTGGATCAGAACGGCTTCTCCTGAGGCAATGGTACTCGATTCCCCAGCGAAAGTCAAGGTGCCGCTCCCCTCCGCGCAGTAGAGGATGAGGGTGGAGGAGCCGGGTTCGGCGGAGAAGCTGACGGGGCCGCCGCTGGTGCGCAGGGGGGAGACACTGCCGGCGCATCTGTCCTTGCGCAGCATCAGGTTGAAGTCCACGCAGCGGCCCCGGGAGTGGGTGTCCGCCCCGCCGTCGAAGGCGTGGACCTGATAGGGGGCCAGGGAGATGAGGGGGCCGCCGTCGTGGGTCAGTTCCATCTCTCCCCGGAGAGGGGCAATGAGCCGGTGGTAGTCGGGGAGGGGGGTGAAGTCGGACTCGTCCAAGTCCACGGTGGCGGAGCTCAGCCGCCAGAGGAAGTCCCGGTCCGCATAGAGGGCCCCCTGGGGGGCGATGGCGATCTGGGTGGTGGTCCCGCCGGACCACTGACTGATCTGGTAGTCTGCCTGGGTGAGGTGAGTGATATGGGGTGCCATGGGGACTCCTTTCTGAACGAGGACGCCCCCCCCGCGGGTTGCCCGCGCAGGTGATGGGCCTGCCGGAGAGCATGT
>NZ_JANGBZ010000097.1:0-6938 GCF_024462915.1 Clostridium sp. DFI.5.61 | reverse complement strand
CCCCCCCCCCCCCCCCCCCCCCCCCCCCCCCCCCCCGTTTCTGTCTTCTTATTCTCCGTAATAGGCCTTCAGGTACATCTCCTTGATCTCACTCATCAGGGGGTAGCGGGGGTTGGCGCCGGTACACTGGTCGTCGAATGCCTGCTCCACCATCTCATCCAGGTGGTCCAGGAAATACGTCTCGTCCACGCCGTAGTCCCGGATGGTGGCCTTGATGCCCACCCGCGCCTTCAGCTCCTCGATGGCGGCACACAGGTTATCCAGCTTCTCCTGGTCGTTCCCGCCCCGGATACCCAGGGCGTCCGCCACCTGGGCATAGCGCTCCAGGGTGTGGGGGTGGTCATACTGGGGGAAGGTGCCCATCTTGGCCGGGACCTGAGCGGCGTTGAACCGGAGCACGTGGCAGATCATCAGGGCGTTGGCCACTCCGTGGGGCAGGTGGTGGAAGGCACCCAGCTTGTGGGCCATGGAGTGGCACACTCCCAGAAAGGCATTGGCGAAGGCCATGCCCGCCATCGTGGCGGCATTGGCCATCTTCTCCCGGGCCTCCGGGTCGCTGGGGCCGTTGTCATAGGCCCGGGGCAGGTAAGTGAAGATCATCTGGAGGGCCCGCAGGGCGATGCCGTCGGTGTAGTCGGTGGCCATCATAGAGGCGTAGGCCTCCAGGGCGTGGGTGACAGCGTCGATGCCCGAAGCGGCGGTGAGCCCCTTGGGGGCGTTCATCATCATGTCCGCGTCCACGATGGCCATGGTGGGCATCAGCTCATAGTCCGCCAGGGGGTACTTCACCCCGGAGCGCTCGTCGGTGATGACGGCAAAGGGGGTCACCTCAGAGCCGGTGCCGGCGGAGGTGGGGACGGCGATGAAGGCGGCCTTCTCCCCCATCTTGGGGAAAGTGTACACCCGCTTGCGGATGTCCATGAATCGCATGGCCATGTCCATGAAATCGGCCTCGGGGTGCTCGTACATCACCCACATGATCTTGCCCGCGTCCATGGCAGAGCCGCCGCCGATGGCGATGATGCAGTCAGGTCCGAAGGCCCGCATCCGCTCCGCGCCCGTCTTGGCACAGGCCAGGGTGGGGTCGGGAGCCACGTCATAGAACACGTCATAGGCGATGCCCATCTGGTCCAGCTGGTCGGTGACCGGCTTAGCATAACCGTTTGCGTACAGGAACTGGTCGGTGACAATGAACGCCCTCTTCTTGTCCATCACCTCCCGCAGCTCCCGCAGGGCCACGGGCAGGCAGCCCTTCTTGAAATACACCTTCTGAGGTGCCCGGAACCAGAGCATGTTCTCTCTCCTCTCCGCCACGGTCTTGATATTCAGCAGATGCTTGACGCCCACGTTCTCCGACACGGAGTTGCCGCCCCAGGAGCCGCAGCCCAGAGTCAGGGATGGGGCCAGCTTGAAGTTGTACAGGTCGCCGATGCCTCCCTGGGAGGAGGGGGTGTTCACCAGGATGCGGCAGGTCTTCATCCGCTGGGCGAAGCGGTCCAGCTTCTCCCGCTGAGTCACCGCATTGAGGTAGATGGAGGCAGTGTGGCCGTAGCCACCGTCGGCCACCAGGCGGTCGGCCTTGTCCAGCGCGTCGTCAAAGTCCTTGGCCCGGTACATGGCCAGCACGGGGGAGAGCTTCTCGTGAGCGAACTCCTCAGAGGGCTCCACGCTGTCCACCTCGCCGATGAGGATCTTGGCGGTCTCAGGCGTCTGAATGCCGGCCAGTTCGCCGATGCGGTGGGCGCTCTGGCCCACGATCTGATTGTTCAGGGAGCCGTCGATGAGGATGGTCTTTCGGACCCTGTCCGTCTCCTCTCCTTTCAGGAAGTAGCAGCCCCGGGCGGCAAACTCCGCCTTCACCTGGTCGTAGATGGGGTCCAGGACGATGACGCTCTGCTCTGAGGCGCACACCATGCCGTTGTCAAAAGTCTTGGAGTGGATCACCGAGCTGACCGCCAGGGCCACATCGGAGGAGCTGTCGATGATGGCGGGGACGTTGCCAGCGCCCACGCCCACGGCGGGCTTGCCGGAAGAATAGGCCGCCTTCACCATGCCTGGTCCGCCGGTGGCCAGGATCAGGTCCACCTCCGCCATCAGCAGGCCGGTGAGCTCCAGGCTGGGCACGTCGATCCATCCCACGATGCCCTCCGGCGCGCCGGCGGCCACCGCCGCCTCCAGCACCAGCCTGGCGGCGGAGACAGTGCATCCCTTGGCCCGGGGGTGGGGGCTGATGATGATGCCGTTGCGGGTCTTCAGGGCCAGCAGCACCTTAAAGATGGCGGTGGAGGTGGGGTTGGTGGTGGGGATCACCGCACCGATCACCCCCACAGGCTCCAGGAGCTTCTTCACGCCAAAGGCGGGGTCCTCCTCCACCACGCCGCAGGTCTTCACGTTCTTATAGGTATTATAGATATATTCTGAGGCGTAGTGGTTCTTGATGACCTTGTCCTCTACGACCCCCATGCCGGTCTCCGCTACAGCCTCCTTGGCCAGAGGGATGCGGGCCTGGTTGGCCGCCATGGCAGCGGCCTTGAAAATGGCGTCCACCCGTTCCTGGGAATAGCGGGCAAACTCCTGCTGGGCCTGACGGACCCGGGTCAACAGTGCCTCGAAGCTCTCTTTGCTGTCTACCACAGAATACTGGGCTTTCTTTGCCATATCGCTGTATCTCCTTTCCAAATGGAGCGGTGGCCCGCCCCTCAGAATCGTTAATTTTTTAACGATTCTATTGTCAATATTTTAACAAACATTTTGTCATTTGTAAAGAGGAGATTTCCATGATATCTTTTCTCTTTTTTTGTGAAAATCGCCCAAAATGGAGAACTCCGCTCTGGTGACCTGTTTCCGCATGTCTTCTTATTTCCGGAAAGATCTAAAAAACCTCTGGTGTACCGTGCCGCCGCAGGGGCCCCCTTCCATCCAGTCAGGTCAGCAGAACGGACGTGTCCCCCGCCGCACGGTGAACGGAAGGCTACGCACCATGCAGAGGCCGGTCTCCCCAGTGAGCCGCCCCCCAGTATAATAAGCGCATGATATGCGCCCCTGCACAGGCCCCCGGAAGGCCGCCGGGCGCTCCCTCGATCCGGGGCGCTTGGCCCGGGGCCGGAAACTGCATCATTTTCGCCCTTGACATTTCCTCGGAACCTGTTATAAAATAAATGCCGCTCGCTCGGAGGGCAAGTCATTCGCTGGAAATGATGAGCCGGATAAGGCGGCAGACTGAGATGTCTGCTGAACTTATCCGGCTTTTGTTATGGCGCGGACCACCCGGACTGCCGGGGCACAGCCTTTCTCCGGGCCGCGACAAAATACTCAGGAGGAATGATAAAATGGGACGACCGCGCAGCTTGACGGAGGGGAACATCTTCAGCTCTCTGATTCGTTTTGCCGTTCCGGTTCTCTTCACACTGTTCCTGCAGGCGCTCTACGGCGGCGTGGACCTGCTGGTGGTGGGCCAGTTTGCCCAGACGGCGGACGTCTCCGGCGTGGCCACCGGCAGCATGCTGCTCCAGACTGTCACCATGGTTGTCACCGGCCTGTCCATGGGGATCACCATTCTGGTGGGGGAGCGGATCGGCCGGCGGGAGCCGGAGGATGCGGGCCGCGCCATCGGCGGCGGCATCTGCCTGTTCGCCTGCTTCGCCGTCCTGCTCACTGCCGTCCTGGTGGGTGGAGCCGAGGTACTGGCCCGGCTCATGCACGCGCCTGAGCACGCGTTCCATCAGACGGTGCTGTACATCCGCATCTGCGGGGCCGGCTCCCTCTTTATTGTGGCCTACAACGTCCTGGGCTCCATTTTCCGGGGGATCGGCGACTCCAGGACCCCTCTGCTCACCGTTGCCATCGCCTGCGTCATCAATATCTTCGGGGACCTGCTCCTGGTGGCCGGGTTCCACATGGGGGCCGCCGGGGCCGCTCTGGCCACCGTGGCCGCCCAGACCGTCAGCGTGCTTGTCTCCCTGTTCCTGATCCGCCTGCGCCGCCGGTCTCTGCCCTTCGCTTTCTCCCGGCGACACCTGCGCTTCCACCGGGACATTATCGGCGCTGAGCTGCGGCTGGGCACGCCGGTGGCCCTCCAGGAGCTGCTGGTGGGGACCTCCTTCCTGCTCATCCAGGCCATCGTCAACTCCTTCGGCGTGGCGGCCTCCGCCGGCGTGGGGGTGGCGGAAAAGGTGTGCGTCTTCATTATGCTGGTCCCCTCCGCCTATATGCAGTCCATGTCCTCCTTTGTGGCCCAGAACATGGGGGCGGGCAACCCGATCCGGGCGAAAAAGGCCCTGAAGTATGGCATCCTCACCTCTGTGGCGGCCGGCCTGGTGATGGCCCTGCTCACCTTCTTCCACGGTGACCTTCTCTCCGCCATCTTCTCCCCCGACCCGGAGGTCGTGGCGGCCTCCCACAGCTATCTGAAGGCCTATGCCATCGACTGCATGCTCACTCCCTTTCTCTTCTGCTTCACCGGCTACTACAATGGCTGTGAAAAGACCCTGTTCGTCATGATCCAGGGTATTATAGGTGCCTTCTTCGTCCGCATCCCTGTAGCCTATCTCATGAGCCGCATGGCGGGGGCCACCCTCTTCCAGATCGGTCTGAGCACTCCTGCCTCCTCTGTGGTCCAGATCCTGCTCTGTCTGTCCATGTTCCTCTTTCTGGAGCGCCGCTCCGCTGGACAGAGCCATGCCTCTTTGAAAGGAAGTGCCGATCCATGAAGATCATTACCGTCAGCCGGGAGTTCGGCAGCGGCGGCCGGGAGCTGGGCAAGCGGCTGTCCGACTGCCTGGGCTGGCCCTACTACGACCGCGAGATCATCTCCGCCGTTGCCCGGAGGAATGCACTGGACGAGGGCTATGTGGAGGATGCGCTGGAGCAGGGCGACTTTCGCGGCGTCCCACTGACCATCGGTCGCACCTTTGCCTATCTCCCCTCCATGCCCCATGACTCCCGGCAGCTGCTTCAGGAGCAGCGCCGCGTCCTCCGGGCCCTGGCCGCCCACGGGGACTGCATCATTGTGGGCCGCAACGCGGACCTGATCCTGGCGGAGCACCGCCCCCTGAAGCTGTTCGTCTACGCCGATTTGGAGTCCAGGCTCCGGCGGTGCCGGGAGCGCAGCTCCGACGACGAGCGTTTCACTCTCCGAGAGCTGGAGCGGAAGCTCCGGCAGGTGGACCAGCACCGGGCCCGGCACCACGCCATGCTCTCCGACCTGCCCTGGGGGAGCCAGGAGGGGTATCACCTGTGCGTGAACACCACCGGCCTGTCCCTGAAGACGCTGGCCCCCCTGGTGGCGGAGTATGCCCGCTCCTGGTTCTCCCATCAGGGGACCCCCTGACCCGCGGCCGAAAAAGAGACTGTCGAAAAAGTCTCAGGCTTCAAGTGTTTCCCCCGACGCACATGCCGCCGGGGAAAACAGGTCAGAACTTGATTCGCGCCTGCGGGCGCGAACTACGCGAGTCTTTTCCCACAAGCTGAGCGCCCCGGACGCCTGAAAAGGCGTCCGGGGCGCTTTTCCCATCACCGCGTCAGCTGCGGATCAGGCAGATGCTCATCGCGCTGATCTGGGGCGGGATACTGGCGGTCATCACACCGTTATAGGTGATGAACACCTGATTGCCTACGGCAAAACAGCCCGCGATGGACGTATTCACAAGGACCTGCTGGGATGTGCTCTGGTCTTGGACCAGGAGCTGACCGTTCCCCACCTGGAGGACGGTGGCTTGCATCGTTGTCAAAAGGATCACCTCACATCAAGTGGATGCACCCCCATTATATGCCGGAGCCGGGCGGGTGTGCCTCCCGGGGCCCGCCAGGAGATCCTGGGGCAAGGTGTACGGCACCGGGCAACTGAGAGGGCCGTCCCGCCACACTTAGGGGGATATCCCCGGCCGCATGGCGGCACAACAGTTCAGAGAGGAGAGAACACAATGAGCTTGTATCCAAACAAGATCCAGGTGGACGGCGTTCCCTGCGGGCTGATCCTGCGGGGAAGCGCCAACGGGACCTATCTGGCCGTCTTTGAGCGGGAGATGGCGGAGCTGGCCCGTATCGAGCAGATCGACTGGTCCCGCCCCGCCGTTGTGGGGGAAAGCCCGCTGCCCGCAGGGTATGGCTTCCAGGTCCGGGACATCCGGTACGCCCACGCTACCCGCAGCTACACGGTGCTTCTCCAGACAGCGGAGCAGTATCTGGGGGATGTGGCCGGCTTCCAGGCCCAGTTGGGGGAGCTGGAGGAGACTCTTCAGGAGAAGCAGGCGCTCCTCCAAGAGCAGGAGTCGATGATCGCGGCGCTTGAGCAGGCAGGCAGCGCCGCCCAGCTGCGCTCAGAGCTGGAGGATGCCTATCAGAAGGGGGTGGAGCTCTGTGGCTGACATCGTGACCCTGGCCCTGGAGGAGCTGGAACACCGGGGCGGGGCAGACGCCCTGGCCCTGGCAGGGCGGTCTGTGTCCGGCGAGGCCGACGGCACCGCCCTGATCGCGGAGGAGCAGGCCATCCCCACCTGGCGCCCCCGCTCCTATCTCACGGAAGAGACTCCGGTGGGCAAGCCCTACCGGTGGAACGGACAGGTCTACCGCCTCTGGCAGCAGCACGACGCCACCGGTCAGCCAGGCTGGAGCCCGGACTTGGCTTTCTCCCTGTGGGACATCTGCCACACCACGGACCCCGCCCTGGCCAAGGACTACCTCCCGCCTCAGGGTAGTCGGGGACTGTGGCAGACGGGAGAGTGCTGTGTGTTCGGCGGACGCGTCTGGCGTTCCCGTCAGGATAGGAACGCGTACAGTCCTGGCGAACTGCCGGCAAGCTGGGAGGATCTAGGCTCCGTCCAAGGGAGCTCCTTCTCCTGACAGGCTGTTCCAATCCTATTTTCTCTCGTACCTTATCGATCGACTGGGGGGGGGGGCGCGGGGGGGGGCGCCGCGCCGGCCTCCAACGTGGTGCGGGA
>NZ_JANGBZ010000096.1:0-7990 GCF_024462915.1 Clostridium sp. DFI.5.61 | reverse complement strand
CCCCCCCCCCCCCCCCCCCCCCCCCCCCCCCCCCCCCCCCCCCCCCCCCCCCACTGCTCCTACTATACCATGAAGGAAATGGCTCGTCAATATCTTGTGCAAAATTCCGGCGGAAACACAATATTTTGTTTTCCTGAAGCGAAAAAGCAGGAAGCGCCGGCACATGTTTTGGGAAGAAACGGGGCAAAAACCGGCGATTTTTTTGAAAAAGAACACTCCCGCGCCCCGTGGGACGGGAGTGCTCTGCCATAAAAATTAGCCAAAAACGCGGAGGGGGGGGTCAGATGCCCCGCAGCTCCACTGCCGGGACCCAGGGGCGGACCAGAGCGGCGAACCCCTCCATCTCCTCCCGGGACCAGGCGCTCAGACCGGGCCGGAGCACGGTGTCCCGGTCGATGAAGGCCTGAAGAAAGTACCGCCGGGCGCCGGAGATCCAGGGGCCGATGGCGCGGAAGGAGGCGCTGTCATGGAACTGGCGCACCACGGTGGTGCGGAACTCATAGTCCACATGGCCCTCCAGCAGCCAGGACACGCTCTCCCGGATGGGCCCCAGGTCCAGGCCGGGGACCCCTGCGGTCTCTCCGTACCGCTCCGGGGAATTTTTGATGTCCATGGCGGCGTAGTCCACCAGCCCCAGGGACCACAGCCTGGCCAGGAGCTGGGGGTGGCTGCCGTTGGTGTCCAGCTTGATGGGGAAGCCCAGGGCCTTGATCTCCTCCAGAAGTGCCTCCAGCCCGGGGCGGAGCAGGGGCTCTCCGCCGGTGACGCAGACCCCGTCCAGCAGCCCCTTCCGCTTGGCGAGGAAAGCCAGCAGCTCCCCGCTGTCCATGGCGGCGGGGAGGGGGCCGGTCACCAGGTCCCGGTTGTGGCAGAAGGGGCAGCGGAAGTCACAGCCCCCCAGGAAAATCGTGCAGGCCACCCGGCCCGGCCAGTCCAGCAGCGTCAATTTTTGCAGTCCCTGAATGTCCATGGTCAGCGCTCCTTTTAGCTCTATTGTAGCGGCGGGAGGGGGAGCCGTCAAGACCGGCGGCACCGGAGACGGAAATAGCACAGCCCCGCCAGGGCGGGCAGGATGGGGGAGAACGCCTGGCCCAAGTAAATGCCGGCGGGGCCCAGGGCGAGGGGGAAGGCCAGCAGCCAGCACAGGGGCAGACGGAGCAGGGCCGCGTCCAGCATGGCATTGCACATAGCCACCCAGGAAGCCCCAGAGCCGATGGCGAAGGAGTCGAAGACATACATGGCAGCGTAGATCAGTCCGTTGACGGAGCAGCAGATGCGGAGATAGCGCACCCCCTCTGCCGTCACGGCCGCGTTCTCCGGTTCGAAGAGGGCGATGATGGGGGCGGCGGCCAGCTGGACGAGGGCGGTCAGAAGGGCAGTGGCCCCCAGACTGAGGAGAAGGCCGCTCCTGACGGCCTGACGCACCCGGTCCGGATCGCCGGCCCCCAGGTTCTGCCCCACCATGGCGGTCACCCCATAGCCCAGCGCCCAGCAGGGCATCCCGGCGAAGGTGCTGACCTTCAGGCCGATGCCGGCCGCCGCCGCCACGGAGACGCCGAAAGGGTTGAGCAGGCCGGTGAGGATCAGGTAGGAGAGGTTGACCACCGCCATCTGGACGGCAGAGGGGAGGCCCAGCCGGAGAAGGGAGAGGAGGGCGGCGGGGCGGAGGGGGAGACGCCGGAGGGAGAGGGGGACACAGCGGTGCAGGTGGGCCAGAGAGAGCAGAAAGGAGACGCCTTGGGCCGCCACAGTGGCCCAGGCGGTCCCGGCGGTTCCCAGGCCGCAGGGACCTGCCAGGATCAGATCCAGGAGGAGATTGACCACAGCGGCGGCGGCCACGAACCGGAGGGGACCGCGGGAGTCGCCCCGGCCCTTCAGGATGGCGCAGACGGCGTTGTATCCAAAGACAAAGGGGGTGCCCCAGCAGAGGATGGCCATATAGCCGCAGGCGTCCCCCATAGCCCGGGAAGGCAGGGCCATCAGGGTGAACAGCGGGCAGTAGCAGAGCAGGGCGGCCGCCGTCAGCAGGGCGGAGCCCGCCAGCGCCAGCAGGAACAGCGCGGCGGCGGCCTCCTCCTCTTCCAGGCGGTCCCCGGCGCCCCGGGCCCGGGCGGTGAGGACCGTCCCACCGGCGGAAAAGCCCATGCACACCGCGTTGAGGAGGAAGCACAGGGTGGAGGCGCTGCTCACAGCGGCCAGGCCGGTCTCACCCACGAAGCGGCCCACCACCAGCAGATCCGCCATGCTGTAAAAGGACTGGAGCAGATTGGCCAGCAGGAGAGGGAAGGAGAATCGGATCAGGCAGAGGGGGACGCTCCCCCGGGTCAGATCCAGCGTATCGGAGTTCATATCCATCGTTCCTTTCTCAAGACAGGTATAGAAGCGGGCGAAGGGCGGGGATACAGGCCCTCCGCCGGAAACGGGCGCGAAAAAGCCGCGGACAGAACACTGTCCGCGGCCTGAGTCATGAGAATGGAACAGAAGGGATCAAAAAGGCGCTCAAGCCCTTCTTGCGGGCCTGCGCGTGCCAGATCCCATCCCGTCAGGCTCCGTACAACGCTCTGTCACATCGGGTCGTCCGGAGCCGGATACAATGGCAAATTTTCCGTAGAGCCTCATGGGAGCCCTCCTCTCCTGGTGGATAGCTCTATTATAAAAGCGGCGGGCGGATCTGTCAACCGGGATCGGGGGCGGTGGGCTTGAAACAGGCACAAAAAGGCGGCCAGTCCGGAGGACTGACCGCCCAAGGTCCGCGCCGCTTCAGATGACAAAGGCCGCCAGCATAGCCAGATAGGAGGTGCGGGCATCCCGCCCCAGCAGGACATATATCGCCCCGTACATCAGCCCGAAGGCCATCACCCCCAGGCCAGTGGAGAGGCTCCCCCTGGACAGCATGTGGATGGCGCCCCAGGTGCAGCACAGCACCACGCCGCCGAAGGGGAACTGGCTCCGCCCTTTCCTCAGCACCTCCCAGAACCGCTGTCCAAAGGCTGCGATCAGAAGGACCAGGACCACCTCAAAGGCGTAGTAGAGATACTGGCCGGCGAACAGGAGGGGCCCCTTCTTCTGAAACTCTCCGATCACCTTCAGAGTCCCCCAGTCCAGCGCGTTCAGCAGGATGCACAGGGCGGCCAGCCCAATGGCGAGCCCCGCCCCCTTCCGGGGGACAGGCCTGGCCTCCAGCAGGGAAAAGCCCAGCTTTTTCTCCGCCTGTCTCACCAGCAGGGCGGCCGTCAGCCCCCAGCAGGCCATAGTCATCCCCCAGTGGAGAAGCGTATGGGCGGCGGTATAGCGGGAGGGCGGCGTACCGCCGAAGAGGGCCGGCTCCACTCCGCCCATCAGCACCATCTCCAGTCCCAGTCCCGCGAAGGCGTACAGGGCGTACCACAGAAATTCCCAAGGGGAGCTCTTGTCCCGTTTCACGGCCATTCCTCCCGTCTCTCAAATCAGGGCTATGATACCACGCTTCTCCCCTAGACGCAACGGCCCGGGTACGAAAAGCCCCCGCCCGCGGAGCCGCAGGCAGGGGCAGTGTTCTTTATTTAGCCTCGGGCTCCTCCTCGGGCAGTACCCGCACCTGGATCTCGATGACCCGGCGGTGCTCCACCCGGGTAACGATGACATCCAGGCCCTCGGCCTGGAAGTGGTCCCCCTCCTCGGGGACCCGGCCCACCTGCTCCATCACCCAGCCGGAGACGGTGGTGGCGGCGCAGGCGCCCTTGACGGCGAACAGGTCGAACATATCGTCCAGGTCGGCGGAGCAGGCGATGAGATAACTGCCGTCTTCCTGCTTTTTGAACTCCTCGATGACCTCGTCGTGTTCGTCCCAGATGTCGCCCACCAGCTCCTCCACGATGTCCTCCAGGGTGGCAATGCCCTCCGTGCCCCCGTACTCATCCACCACCACGGCCATGTGGGCCTTGTTCCGCTGGAGGATGCGCATCAGCTCGGAGATCTTGGTGTTGCCGGTGGTGTAGAGCACCGGGGCCTTCAGGGCGGAGATCATGGTCTCCCCCCGGTAGCGGGCGGCGTAGAAGTCCTTCTCATGGATCACGCCCACGATATTGTCGATGCTGTCCTGATAGATGGGCAGGCGGGAGTAACCGCTCTCCGCAAAGAGGGAGCCCACCTCCTCCATGGTGCTGTTCTCCTCCGCCGCCACGATATCCACCCGGGGAGTGAGGATCTCGGACACCTCCAGGTCGTGGAACTCGATGGCGTTGCGGATCAGCTCGCTCTCGTGCTCGTCCAGGCCGCCCTCGTTCTCCGCCTGGTCCACCATAGTGACCAGCTCCTCCTCGGTGATGCCGTCCTCCTCCCGCTTGTGGATGATCAGGGAGAGCAGGCGCTTCCACTGGGTGAACAGGAAATTGGCCGGGGTCAGCACGGCTACAAAGGCCCGCAGCAGGGGGGCGGAGAGCATGGCCCAGGCCTCCGGGCTCTCCTTGGCCAGGCTCTTGGGCGAGACCTCGCCAAAGATCAGGATCACCACAGTGAGCACGATGGCGGACACCGTGGGCCCCCGCACGTCATCCAGCAGCCGGATGAACAGCACCGCGCCGATGGTGGTGGCCACGTTGTTGACGATGTTGTTTCCAATGAGGATGGTGGACAGCAGCTTGTCATAGTCCTCCGCCAGAGCCAGGGCCCTGGCAGCCCGCTGGTCCCCGTTGTCCGCCCGGCTCTTCAGGCGGATCCGGTTCAGGGAGGTAAAGGCGGTCTCTGTGGCGGAGAAGTAAGCGGACATGGCCACGAGGATGACAAGAGCAACGGTCATTCCAATACTGGTACTGTCCATGGGGGACAAATCAACTCAGCTTTCTGTCATAAATTCCCGGTCTTCCGGGTGCTTAGCACAGGAGTATATCACAGATATTAAAAAAATGCAAATCTTATACCGGACAAATTCCGCTGTATCCCGGCAAAATTTGGCCTGGAGGCAGGCTGCCGGCCCCGAATGGCATCCTGGCGGCTCCTGGCTTGCTCTGGCGTCCCGGTTCTGGTATGCTCACAGAGAAGGGAGGTTTTTCTATGAAAGTGAGGGTGGAATACGCACCCGTGCTGGAAAACGAGGTGGTCCTGCGCTGCCCCCGGCTGGATCAGGAGATGCTCCGTGTCCTGTCTCTGGTGCGCTCCGGCCTTCAGAAGCTGTGCGTATGGGATGAAAACCGGGAGATCATCCTGCTCAGCCCGGATGAGACGCTCTACTGTGAGAGTGTGGACGAACATACCTTTCTCTATACCGCCTCTGCCTTTTATCAGACGGCCCTCACCCTGGCGGAGCTGGAGGGGCGGTATGGAGAGCTGGGCTATCTCAGGGTCAGCAAGTCCGCTGTTATCAACCTGCACCGCATCCGCAGCCTGAAGAGCCGGACTAGCGGCCGCATCGAGGCATCCCTGGAGAACGGGGAGCGGCTGGTGGTCTCCCGGCACTACGCGCCCCTGCTGCGGGAGCGGCTGGGACTATAAAAAGGAGGTCCATCATGGGAGAATTTATCCGTTTCTACAGCTGGGGCCTGTCCATGAAATTTCATATGGCTGTCTATACCCTGGCGCTGGTCTTTTTCAAGGCCATCTTCAACGCCCTGGCCGGCGAGGGCTCCGTATCCTCGCTCACCATGCTCCAGATGCTGCTGGTCTCCATGGCGGTGGCCATTCTGGAGTCCTTCCTTTTCCCGGAGGGCCGGGAGCTGGAGCCGTCCGCCCTGCGGGTGCGGACCGTCTGGTGGGGGCTGCTGTGCAACCTGGGGTTTGTGGGCGGCGCGCTGGCCCTGGGCTGGTTTTCCAATGTGCCGCTTTGGGGAGGCATCTTCCTGGTGCTCTTCCTGGAGTGGGGCTTGTCCGCCATGTGGTTCGGCCTCCATGTGGCCCTGCGGCGGGACACCCGCTCCCTGAACCGGAAGCTGAGCGAGTACCAGAAGCGGGGACCGGAGAGTTAGAGAAAAAAGAGGACGGATGCCCTCTTGGGGAGACATCCGTCCTCTTTTTCTTGATCCGATCCCTTTAATACTTGGCAAAGCCCGCCCCGAAGGTGCGGCACTGCTCCAGCCCCTCCTCATCGGGGGTCAGGTGGAGGATCAGGCCCTCGTCCTGGTACACATTGGCTCCGGCACTGTCCGCCCGCTGGGCCCAGTCCCGCATCCACTGACCGTCGCCCCAGTCATAGGAGCCGAACAGAGCCACCTTTTTGCCGCCCAGACGGCCCTCCAGTTCGGTGAAGAAGGGTTCAAATTCCGCCTCCTCCAACACCTCCGCCCCCATGGCGGGGCAGCCCAGTGCCAGCAGTCCATAGCCCAGCGCCTCGTCCACCGTGGTGTCGCACACCTGCTTCACATCCACTTCAGCTCCGGCCCCGGCGGCCCCCTCCGCGATGGCGTTGGCCATCGCCTCCGTGTTGCCCGTCATGGACCAGTAAATCACTGCCATCCTGCTCATGTATGTGACCTCCTGAAAATAAAAATTTGGTTTGTATAGCAAACGGGGGGGCGGGCCCATCCGGGCGCCGCGGATCTCCCCGCCTCTATCCCCTATCTCCGTCAAGCTGTCCGAAACAGCTGGACCAGCCGGCAGCCGGCCTCCAGGCGGCGGCACAGGGCCCTTCGGCAGCAGCCGTACTGCCGGAAGCATCTCTGGGCCCTCTCCACGTCGGAATAGACCTTCCACAGCCCGCTGTATTTATAGCCCTGGCCGCCATGCCGGCGAAAGCCCTCCACATCCTCGGCGGGATATCCCAGGAACAGCCCCACCTCATGGGGGAACCCACCGCTCCCCGCCATCCGGGACGCCAGATGGTCCAGCATGGCCTCCAGCCCGCCGGCCAGGGGATAGCCGTCCCGTTCCAGCAGACGGGCCACCTCCTCCTGCTCCAGCTGGCGCTCCAGGCGGTCCCGCCGGTACACCAGTACCAGACAGCGGCTGCGGCACCGGCACAGGGGCCGCAGAGAGATCCCCGCCCCGGCCAGGGCGGCGGAGTAGGACGCCAGCAGGGCGTCGGTCTCATCTCCTTCCCCCGGGAGGGCAATGAGATCTGCAGGCTTGATGCCTGCCAGGGCCGGCGCACAGTGAAAGGCCAGGGTCAGCTCAAAGCGCGCTTCGGCCGGCCGGACCTCAGAAGTTAGCATAAGCTAATCCCTCCTTTGAAAAATCGCGCCTTTCGGCGTTTGGCTGTAAAAGTTTAGTCCCTTTTGTTAGCTAGTGCTAACTAATAAAAATCTACCACAGTTTTTCCTTCCTGTCAACCACTGATTTTGCCCGCTCCCGTTTTGGCGGGGGCGGGCACCTGGGATGCGGGAAGGACATGACCCTGCTCTATGCGAAAGGCCGGGGATCGGGCCGGTGGTCCAGGAGAAAGCGGCGATGATAGTTTAACCCGGCATAGCGCTGGACCCTTTCCAGACAGAGGGCGTCAGAGATGCCCCCAGCCATGCCAAGGATGGGGATGCCCTGGACAAATTTCATCAACAGCAGGCGGTCGGCTAGGAGAGAGGCAGTCCGGCGGATCTGTGTCCCCTGGTCATAGTCCTCCGGCGGACAGGGGGTGAGGGCAAACTCGTCCAGCAGCGCGGTGCATGCGGCCAGCTCCTCCCCATAGGACAGGGCGCCCTGGACCAGAAGGAGCAGATAGTACCGCTCTGCCGGGGTATCCCACCCGTAGCCGTAACGGGCAGCCATTTGGTAGAGGCTTTTCAGCAGGACGCCGGTAAAGAGCGGGATATCGGGCAGGCCGATCCCCAGCAGCCCCAGGAGAGTGCCCTCGGCCCCGGAAAGAGCCAAATTGAGGGCCCCGGTCCGTCCCGCTCGGCGGGAAAAGACCCGCAGAGAGCTCCGGTCCCCCTTCAGCTGGGCGGCAAACTGGTCGATCTCAAACTGCTGCCGGGCCGCCTCGGCATCAAAGGTGCGTTCCAGAAGCCCGGTCCCCCGCTGGAAGACCAGATCAAATGCCTTGACAAAGGCGGAGTTAAGGGCCTCCCGGAGTTTGGGCGGCACCTTG
>NZ_JANGBZ010000095.1:0-8232 GCF_024462915.1 Clostridium sp. DFI.5.61 | reverse complement strand
GGGCTTGCCCCCGCCTGTCTCTGGCATGTTCTGTGACTGGTACGGGGGGAGGAGGCCCCCTCATCCGCCGCGGCTCGCGCCGCCACACCTTCCCCCCACAGTGGGGAAGGCTTTTGGGGCGGCTGGAAGCCTGCGGGAGATCTTGGGCCTCTGCGCAGGGGCGGGGCTTGCCCCCGCCTGTCTCTGGCATGTTCTGTGACTGGTACGGGGGGAGGAGGACCCCTCATCCGTCACGGCATTCGCCGCGACACCTTCCCCCCACAGGGGGGAAGGCTTTGGGGGCGGGGCACGGTGTATTGATGGATCACGAGAGGAAAAGGCCGGACCTTTTGAGGGTCCGGCCTCTTTTTTATTCCTTCTCGAACCGGTAGCCCACCCCGCGGAGGGTGACGATCCGGTCGCTGTACGGGACGATGGCACAGCGGATATGCTGGATGTGGGTGTCCAGGGTGCGGGTGTCAGTGGAGAGCTCCCCGCCCCAGATAATGTCTAGCAGGCGCTTGCGGGAGAAGGCCACGTCCGGGTGGCTCATCAGCACGGTGAGCAGGTCGAACTCCCTGGGCGTCAGGTTGATCTGGCGGCCGTCCACCTCCACCCGCCGGGCAGTCAGGTCCAGCACCAGCCCGCCGCTGCGGAGCACCTCCGCCTCCTCCGAGGCCAGGGTGCTGCACCGCTTCAGGATAGCCGAGATCCGCAGGAGCAGCTCCCGCGCCGAAAAGGGCTTGGTCATATAGTCGTCCGCCCCCAGCTCCAGGCCATGGATGCGGTCCTCCGCCGTGTTTTTGCTGGACAGGATCAGCACCGGGATGGCGGAGAAGGTGCGGACCGCCTTCAACACCGTAAAGCCGTCCATCCCCGGCAGATTCACCGCCAGGACCATGAGATCAAATGCGTTCTGCTGCCGGGACAGGCTGAGGGCGGTCTCGCCGTCCCCCGCCTCTGTCACATCATAGCCCTCCATCCGGGCATGTTTTGCGATCCGGGCGCGCACACCCGTATCCCCGTCTACGACTAAGATCCGTTTCATCGGGCGACCTCCTCCGTGTCTTGTTGTCCCCCGCCCCTCCTCCGGCGGGGTTCAGCCGTACTGCTCCAGCACGGCCTTCAGCTTCCGGCGGTATTCCTCCGCCGCTTTTTGGGGCGCGATCAGCTCCACATTGTCCTCCAGCCCGAACAGCCAGCCGAAAAACTGCGGGCTGAGCACCAGAGGCAGCGTGACGGTGAAGTGGTCCTCGTCCTCCGGCACCAGGATCACGTCCTGGCCGAACCGGTCCCACACCACCCCCGCCATGTGGCTGCGGCAGCGCAGGGTAACGCTGGCCTCCTCCCCGCTGTACATGCCGAAGTGCTTCTGGCCATAGGCGGCCACATCAAAATCCGGGTAGCGGTCCTCCCCCTCCCGGGGCAGGCCGGTGACCACGATCTCCGCCATCTTGTCCACCCGGTAGTGGCGCATCTCCTGGTTGGAGATGTCGTAAGCCACCAGATAGTAATTCTCGCTGTTCCAGATCAGGCCGTAGGGAGAGACGGCGTAACGCCGCCCCTCCCGCCGAAAGACCTTGTTCCGGTGCATGTCGTAGTCAAAGTAGCGGAAGGTGATGCTCTTCCGGGCCGAGAGGGCCGTGTGGAGCTTGTCTACATTATAATATATGCTCTCGTTCATGGCCTTGACCCGGCCGCTGACGTACACCTGCCGCTGGAGCTGGCGGGCCTGGTGGCTGCTCGCCAGCCCCTCCAGCTTGCGGATCAGGGCGTCGCTCTTCTTCCGGGTGATGAAGCGGGAGGACTGCACCACGTCCACCAGCAGCTTCAGCTCCGGCAGCTCAAACTCCCGCCGGCCCACGAACCAGCCCGGGGACCGGCCCTTCCGGCTCTGCACGTCCAGGCCGAACAGCCGCAGGGCCTCCAGATCGTCGTAGACGCTCTTCCGCTCCGCCCGGATGCCCCGCAGGTCCAGTTCCCCGATCAGCTGGGGGACGGTGATGGGGTGCTCCTCGTCGGTGCGCTGGAGCAGGATCTGATACAGATACAGCAGTTTCAGCTTTTGATTGGGACTCTTCGCCATGGGTCATCCTCCTCATTCCGGTGATGCACTCAGCATACCGGAACCTGTGTCCCATATAACGGACTATTCACTCCCAGGCGGCCCACACCTCGGGACAGTAGCCCACCGTGGCCTGCCTGCCGTTTCGCACGATGGGGGTGCGCAGCATGGTCTGGTCCTCCCACAGCCGGTCCAGCTTGTCCTGGTCATAGGCCAGATGCTGGAAAAGAGGATAGTCTGGGTGCTTGGGGTCGGCCAGGGCCTCCAGCCCCACCGCGTTCTTCACGCTGGACAGCTCCCCCCGGCTCATGCCGTACTTCACCACATCCACAGACTGAAATCTCACCCGGCGCTCCTTGAACCAGCGCTCCGCCTTTTTGGTATCAAAGCATTTGGACCTGCCAAAAATCTGTATGTTCATTACGATATCCTCCGGAAGCGCGGGCCGCCTCGTCCCCTGCCCCCGCCGGGCAGGGCGGCCTGCATGGTCCCTGTGTCCTTCCTCAGGCTGTTAAATTATGTATATCTAAGTATAACATATTCCCTCCCAGGGCACAAGTCAAAACCGCTCCGGAACCGGTTTATTTCCCCGGCGGCTGGTCATACTAGGAGATGCTACAAATACAGGGCCGTTCCCGCTCCGCCCCGGCGGAGCCCGGCCGGAAGGGTGGAAACACATCGTGAAAGCTGTCATTATGGCGGGCGGAGAGGGGACCCGCCTGCGCCCCCTGTCCCTGGGCATGCCGAAGCCCATGGTCCCTCTGCTGGGCCGGCCGGTGATGGAACACATCATCGGCCTACTCAAGCGCCACGGGATCGACGAGATCGCCGTCACCCTGTGCTACATGCCGGAGGCAGTGCAGTCCTATTTCGGGGACGGACAGAAGTGGGGGGTCCGCCTGCACTACTTCATCGAGGAGGCCCCGCTGGGCACCGCCGGCAGCGTGCGGGCCTGCGCCCCCTTCCTGGAGGGAGAGGACTTCCTGGTCATCAGCGGGGACAGCGTCTGCGACCTGGATCTCACTGCCGCCATGGAGTTCCATCAGGCCAAGCGGGCCCAGGCCACCCTGGTCCTCTTCCGTCATCCCGCGCCCCTGGAGTACGGGCTGGTCCTCACCGACGAGGAGCAGCGGGTGGTCCGCTTTGTGGAGAAGCCCTCCTGGGGGCAGGTGGTGACCGATCTGGTCAACACCGGCATCTATCTGCTCTCCCCCCAGGTGCTGGAGCAGATCCCTCCGGACAGGCCCTGGGATTTTGGAAAGGATGTGTTCCCAGCCCTGCTGGAGTCCGGCGGCGGCCTGTACGGCGTCCCCGGCGGCGGCTACTGGTGCGACATGGGGGACTGCGGGGCCTATCTGGACTGTGCGGCGGACGCCCTCTCTGGGAAGGTGAAGCTGGATATGGGCCTGCCTCAGCAGTCCCCCGGCGTCTGGAGCGCCCAGCCCATCCCAGAGGGTGTCACCGTGATCCCGCCCTGCTGGCTGGGCCCGGGGGCGGCGGTGGAGCCGGGCGCCCTGATCGGCCCCCATACCGTGCTGGAGCAGAACAGCTGGGTGGGACGCCGCAGCCTGGTCCAGCGGTCGGTGCTCCTCCCCGGCGCCCGGGCGGAGGAGCGGACCACCCTCTACGGAGCCATCCTCTGCAAGGGGGCCGCCGCCCGGCCGGAGGCCGTCCTCAACGAGGGGACCGTCCTTGGAGAGAGGGCCTTGGCGGAGGAGAAGGCCGTACTGCTGGAGGGGGTGCGCCTCTGGCCAGCCCGGGTTGCCCCTGCTGGGACGCGGCTGTCCCGCTCCATCACTTCCTCCGGCCGCCGGGAGCCTCTTCTGTTCGGGGACGGCGGGGTGATCCGGGGCGTACTGGGAGAAGATCTGGGCCCGGAGGCCCTGATGACCATCGGCGGCGTGCTGGGGTGCGAGGGCAAGGTGGGCCTTGGCTACTGGGGCGGGAACGGTGCCCGCATGCTGGCCCAGGCGGCCGCCAGCGGCATCGCCGCGGCCGGCGGGACCCCTCTGGCCCATGACCTGGAGTGCGCCGCCCAGGCCGCCTGGCTGGCGGAGCACCATCAGATCCCTGTCTCTCTCTTTTTGGAGCAGGAGGGGGACCGCATCTATCTCCATCTCTTCGGCCGCAGCGGCCTGCCTCTGGGCCGGGCCAGGGAGCGGAAGCTGGAACACGCCGTAGCCCAGGGGGACGCCCCCCGGGTCCCCGCCGGTCAGATTGGCGAGGTGGTCCGGGTCCATGCGGGCTGTGATGACTACGCCGCCGACGCGGCCAGGCGCAGCCGTCTCCACCGTTTCCCCATGCGCTCCATCACCGTGGCCGTCCCCGGATCCGCTCCCGCTGACCGGGCCATCCGGCAGGCCCTTTCCAGCCTGGGCTGCACGGTATTGGACCGCTGGCGGAAAGGGGTGCCCGCCTTCTCTGGGCTCCACGGCGGGCTCTACCTCTCCGCTCAGGACGAGTCTGGCACTCTTCTGGACCCAGGGCAGCTGCTCACCCTGGTCTGCCTGATCGAGATGGAGGACGGCGGGGGGCGGGTAGCGGTGCCCGATGGGGCCAGCGCCGCGGTGGACCTGGTGGCCGCAGGATTCCACGGCACCGCTCTGCGGCTGGGCCGGGACGGTGAGCAGGCCCTGTCCCTGTATGCCGCCCTGCCCTGGCTGCGGGACGCCGCCTTTGCTGCTGCCCGCATCTGTTCCAGGATGGGCTCCTCCGGTGAGAAGCTGGAGGCCTTGATGAGCAAGACACCCCGCTTCTCCTCCTGGAAGCGGGAGGTTCCCCTCCACGGGAACCGGGGCCTGCTGATGCAGACCCTGGCGGAGGGGAAGGCCGCTGCAGGCGGCGAGGGGGTCCGCATCCACACGGGGAACGGGTGGGTCTATCTGGTCCCCCTGTCCCGCCGGCCCGCCCTGCGTATCCTGGCGGAGAGTCCCGACCTGGAGGTAGCCGCTGAGCTGTGCGACTTCTACGCGGGCCGGGCCGCCCAGCTGGACCGGGAGCTGTCCCGGCAGCTCCCTCCGCCGGAGCAGAGGGAGAGCCCGGCCGGGGAGCGGCTGTAAGCCGAGGACCTGCCTGTCAGGAAAAAGGGCGGAAAATTTAGGCTGTACTTTTCCAGCCCCATGTGTTATACTGTATTTTGCTTATTTTTGGATTTATGCGCGTCAGGGTGGCAGGCGCCCCCTCCCCGCGCCTAAATATAACCCATGCAGGGCCCGCACGCAGGCGGTCACCCGTCCATGGGGACACACAGTACGGACGAGAGCGCAGCCGCCGGATGCCCCGGCGGGCCTCCCGGGAGCGGCGCGGCCCCTGGCCCCCGCTCCATCAGGCGAAGAGACACCCCGTTTCCCGGCGAGGCAGGGCCGGAAAGCAGGGGCGTCCTTCGCCCGGTTGTTTTGCGCCCAGCCGTACATAGACCAGAACTTGACAAATCAAAAACAAGGAGTATCGTATGGCTGAAAAACTGAAGATCATTTCTCTCGGCGGTCTCAACGAGATCGGCAAAAACCTCACCGTCTATGAATACGGCGGTGACATCGTGGTGGTAGACTGCGGCATGGGTTTCCCCGATGACGACATGTACGGCATCGACGTGGTCATCCCCGACGTCAGCTACCTGATCAAAAACCAGAACAAGGTCCGGGGGATTTTCATCACCCACGGACACGAGGACCATATCGGCGCGCTGCCCTATGTCCTCCGCTCCCTGAACGCCCCCATCTATGCCACCCGGATGAGCGCCGGCCTGATCCGCCTGAAGCTGGAGGAGCACCGGCTGCTGGACAAGACCAAGATCATCACCTGCGAGGCGGGCGACGTGATCAAGGCCGGCAAATTCACCGTGGAATTCATCCATGTGAACCACTCCATCGCCGACGCGGTGGCCTTTGCCATCAAGTGCCCGGTGGGAACCTGCGTCCACACCGGTGACTTCAAGATTGACGCCACCCCCATCCAGGGCGGCATGATCGACCTGGCCCGGCTGGGCCAGCTGGGCAACGAGGGGGTGCTGGCCCTGCTGGCCGACTCCACCAACGTGGAGCGTCCCGGCTATACCCGCAGTGAGCGCAGCGTGGGCAATTCCTTTGACGCACTTTTCAAGGGCTGTGAGGAGCGCATCATCGTCACTACCTTCGCAAGCAATGTGGACCGGCTCCAGCAGATCATCGATGTGGCCGCCCGCTATGGCCGCCGGGTAGCGGTCACTGGCCGCAGCATGGAGAACGCCATGAAGGTGTCCACCGAGCTGGGCTATATGAACATCCCAGATGGAGTGCTGATGGACCTGAACCAGATTAAGTCCCTGCCCAAGAACAGGGTGTGCATCATCACCACCGGCAGTCAAGGGGAGACCATGTCCGCCCTGTCCCGCATGGCCTTCTCCACCCACCGGCAGGTGGATATCCTCCCCGGGGATCGGATCATCATCTCTGCCTCCGCCATCCCGGGCAACGAGCACTCTATTGGCAACGTCATCAACGAGCTCTACCGCAAGGGGGCGGAGGTGCTCAACGAGCGGGAGCTGGCCCTCCACGTGTCGGGCCACGCCTGCCAGGAGGAGTTGAAGATCATCCACGCCCTGGTCAAGCCCAAGTTCTTCATCCCGGTCCACGGAGAGCAGCGCATGCTCCAGACCCACGCAAAGCTGGCCCGGGAGATGGGGATGGACTCCAATCATATCCTCATCAGCGACATCGGCCGGGTCATGGAACTGACCCAGAACAGCGCCCGTCTGGCGGGCACTGTCACTGCGGGCCAGGTCTTTGTGGACGGCTTGGGAGTGGGCGACGTGGGCAGCGTAGTGCTGCGGGACCGCCGCCATCTGGCCCAGGACGGCATGATCGTGGTGGTCATGTCCATGTCTGGGGAGGACGGCAGCCTGGTCTCCGGCCCCGACCTGATCACCCGAGGCTTCGTCTATGTGAAGGAGTCCGAGGGGCTGATGGAGGAGCTGCGCCAGGTGGCCCTGGAGGCCATCAACAGCGTGGACGCCCGCTATTCCACCGACTGGTCCGCCATCAAGGGTGCGGTCAAGGGGGACCTGTCCAACTACCTCTATAAGAAGACCAAGCGCTCCCCCATGATCCTGCCTGTTATTATGGAGGTCTGAGCCGGTCAACCCGGCGGTTGGGCCCTTTCCGTCCTGTTTTCCCCTGTGTGTCCCCGCCGGAGGCCGAAGGGGATATCTGGAAGAAGAGTAAACTGAGGCGCGGAGCATCTGCTCCGCGCCTCAGTTTTTCAGACATAAAACTGGTGTCCACCGATGGTGGTATAATAGGTGGCGTTGCTCACGATCCATCTGCCTGCCGACAGGGCAGGGGAGAAAAAATACAAGCTCTCGCCCACCACGTCGGTCCCCTCCAGGCAAAGCTTCGCCGCCACCAGGCTGGAGGAGGCCGGGGCGTCATAGATGGTCCCGTTGGACACCGGCTGGAACTGGACACCGTACTTTGTGTCAAAGACCACCCCCTCCACAGTGTCGGGGTACTGGCTGCTCTCCACCCGGTTCAGGATCACGTTGCCCACCGCGATCTGGCCCAGCAGGGGTTCCCCCCGGCTCTCTGCCGAGATGATCCTGGACAGCCAGTACAGGTCCTCCGCCGGGTAGCTGGCAGAGGCGGGCTGGGCCTGGTCAGTGGACAGCCAGGCGGCTCCCTCCACCTCGTCCCAGGTCAGCTGGAGACCGGCGGCCTCTGCCAGCACCTCCAGGGGCAGGGCGATCCTCCCATCCCGGACCTGTACCCCGTGCTCCACATACAGGGCTCTGCCGTTGACCTCCACATAGAGGGCGCCGGGGGTGGCCGTCAGTTCCAGGTCCTCCGCTGTCAGCGCCGCCACTGTCCCATTCCAGCTCAGCGTGTATCCGTCCGCCGCCTGGCACAGGGCGGCCAGCGTCACATAGGGCGTCCCCTCCTCCGTCCATGCGGCGGAGGGCTCCACTATCCTGTCATCGATCTGGAGTTGGGCGGCTTCGGCGGCCGGTATCATCAGAGCGCCCGCCAGCAGGGCGGCCGCGGCCCATCGGAAAAACAGTCGTCTCATGCTCTCGTGCTCCTTTGCTCTATTTTGTAACCAAATTGTAACTTTTATGCAGTGCAAAGGCAAGCTGTAAGTTTTGGTGCTCCGTTTTCTTCCAGGCAGTCAGGCATAAAAGGGGGGGGGGGGGCGGGCCGCCCCCCCCCCCCCGC
>NZ_JANGBZ010000094.1:0-9222 GCF_024462915.1 Clostridium sp. DFI.5.61 | reverse complement strand
ATAATCTCTCTCTTCTAACTCAACAATAATTCTCAGAAGAAATATTCCCCCAATGCGGTCTGTATATGATACAGCCTTACATTGGGGGAATATTTTTTACAAGAAGTTATACCACTTCTTTGCGTTTGCAACACGCTCGCTTATTTTCGGAACTCCGGGCCGCTCATAGTGTCCACAGAAAATACGCGCTAAGATATCTGCGCTTTTATTAGATACCTTAAACTGGCTCGCCGTAAGAGTCTCGCTCGTTCCGTACTTAGATTGATTATTATCTGGCTTAAACCAGTTTCCAACCGTATTCATACTGACAATCAAATAATCCAATTCTGCATCCATTAACTTCTTTGGGTTACTGTAAGCCAGGCTATTAACAGCTTCAGCCGTTGCCGCACTGATAACTCCTTCTTTTTTGGCCCAGTCGATAAACAATTTTCCATCATCCCACTGAACCAATCCATATCCCAAATACATATCATTCAGCGATTGCCATACAGCAGGGTTAATCGTACTCTCACTGTTCATATTTCCAAGAATCCCACAGATAGCATTCTTGGTGAATCCTTTCTTCTTGAGATAATTATAGATGTACTCCGCATTTGTTTCCATCTGATCATCTCCCAAAGAATCCGCCCCAGAAGTAACTCTGGTATAAACCGTTGGCAACGATGTAGCCGTTACTTTCCACTGCTGCGCTTTCTTTCCGGCCGTCGTTGTCGACAGTTTCTCCCAGGAAACATCACTTCCGGACTTTGTGCCTCCTGCCGTTAGGTATCTTTCTGGGTGGGATTTCAGTCGGATATAATATACTCCCGTGCTTACCTTTTCAAAATTAACATAGGTGTCACTATTGCTGGTATAGACATCACAATTCCATGTAGAGGTATTGGCATTCAGCATATAAGAAAAGGGCAAAGAACACGTCAAGACGATTGTTGCTACTACCTTTACAAATCGCCTCCTATAATCTCTCTTGTGCCGCTCTGCCCATTTATTGGGGTTATTCATCATTGCCATCATTTGTCGTTTGAAACGTGGAGATACCGAAACCTCTTTATTATTAGAGAGTTCTTCCGAAAAGTCTCTCGAAATAGCTTCCAATAAAACCCCTTTAATAATAATATTTTCTTCTCCTTCCGTCATTTTATGTATCCCTCTTCTCTCAATTTTCTTATAAGCAGCGCCCGGCCTCGGTGAATCCGAACATCTACTGTTGTTTCCTTCAATGACAACGCCTTCGCAATTTCTTTAGTGCTTCGTTCTTCTACAAATCTCATTTCTAATACTGTCCGATATATATCTGGCATTGCGCGTATTGTATCTATAATTGACCTTGTATTATCATTTTCTAAATCAATATATCCTTCTACAAAATTTTCATCGAATTGTAATTCCGGCTTTTGCTTTCTCAAGGCTGTAATAGCCTCATTCCTTACTATAACAACGAGATACGCCCCTCTTTTCTTACTCGGTACAGCTTGAATTTTCTGAAAATGATCTACTACACGTATCCACGCATTTTGAACGACGTCTTCTGCCGCATACATATCTTTTGGAAAATAACGCTTCGCCACGTGCAGCATCATATTCCCATATTGATTATATAAATCTGTAAATAGTCTCCTTTCCTCATCACTTTCCAGCATTGATAAAAAAATCAGCAAAAGTTTCTCACTCCTATCTTTTACTGAGATCTATCAGTCCTATGATAAATAGTCTACAAGCCCATCTCGTAATAGCACTGACATCTTGAAAACGTAATTGTAGATATTTAGACACAGTGCTTTTCTATTTCTCCATACCTCTGAATTTCTGCCTTATGTTCCACACGGTATCCCTCCAACAGCTCCCCGATCAGTTCGCTCACGCTACGCCGTTGCACATAGGCGATCTTCTGAATATCCTCGTACACGCTGGGTAGCACCGAGAGGCTAATCCGCTTCTTCAGCTCCCGATCCTCCTTCGGCCGGCCCCGCCGACCGGAGCTGGTGGCCGCCATGGGCGGCTGCTCCACGAATTTCCCAACGGTAGCGGATCTCCTGCGGCTCTCCCGCTCCTCCAGCTTACTCATGCTCCTGTTCCTCCCTCTTCTCCCTGCCGGACATAATCATGTTTGCTATGGCCACGTATTCCTTCGCAAGCTCACTGCTGGGGGCCTGCTCTACAGCCGCCAAGCCGTCATAAATCCCCTTCTTAGCCACCGCCAGCCGTTTAATCACGCCCAGCAGATTATACTCCTTCTGAAGCAGATCAAGGATGTCATGGTCATCGCCCACCCTTGTATCGTACAGCGTGGCGATCACCCCCAGCACCTTCAGCTCCGGGTTAATCAGCTCCTGGATCTCCTGGATGCTGTCCTGGAGCTGTGTCAGCCCCCGGTAGGCCAGGTAATCCGTCTTGACTGGAATCACCACTCCGTCGGCGCAGGACAGGGCATTGATGGTCAGGATAGAGAGCTGCGGCGGACAGTCAATCAAAATATAGTCATACTGCCCCCTGGCCTCCCGGAGCGCCCGGTCTAAAATCTTCTCCCGGCTGGCTCTGGAGAGCAGTTCCATCTCCATGGGCGCCAAGTCGATGATCGACGTGACGATGTGCAGCCGGTCACTAAGCTGCTGCACACACTCCATGAGCGGCGTCCCATCCTTCCGCAGCACATCCACGATCGTCCGCTCCACCTCCAGCGGCTCCAAGCCCACACTGATCGTCAGGCTGGCCTGGCTGTCCAGGTCAATGAGCAGCACCCTTTTCCCGGCAGCCGCCATAGCAGCCCCCAGGTTGTGTGTCGTGGTGGTCTTGGCCACCCCGCCCTTCTGGTTTGCGATTGCAATTACCTTCACTGTCTCTACTCCTTTTTCAATTATATAAATTATTTAACTTATTTAAGTTATCTCAATTATATCATATATATAACTTATAGCAAGTAAAAAATGGCGAGGCTGAAAGCCTCGCCATTTTCATACCTTCACAAATAGGCCGATAGGACACACGCCCTCAAATCCCGGCGTGGATATGTACCAGCAGCCAGGGCCTTCCGGCTCCCAAGACACTTCCAGGGTAATGTCGTGCCACCCGTCAGGGAACAGGGCCGTAAACCACTGTCCGGCGTGTATGCCGTATCCCTCCAGGAGCAGGCGGGGATGCGGATCGGCATCTGCTGGGTCAGGGAGCTGCAACTGCGCGATCCTTTCTTTATCCCAGCTCATAATCGTCCCTTCCTTTCTCAATCATCATAGTGGCCCAGGCAGGAGATAATATAAATGACCTCTCCCTGCTCATAGTAAACGATACGATTAGTTTCATCAATGCGACGGCTCCACCAGCCGCTCAGGTTGCCCCGCAGCGGCTCCGGCTTACCGATTCCCTCATAGGGGCTTCTCTGAATATCCTTTATCAGCGCGTTAATCCGTTTCAGCGTCTTTTTGTCCTGTGTCTGCCAGTACAGATACTCACTCCACGCCCGATCCTCCCACAACAGCCTCATCAGTCTACCTCAATCAAGTCATGCTCGGCAAAGCGGGCCTTGCCAGCCTTCACATCCTGCATGACGCTCTCCAGGTGCCGGAGGTTACTTTCCGAATAGAATGGATCAGCCGAAACCTCAAACGGGATGCGATACTCCCTGCCGACTTTCTTTGCAAACATCGTAAAGGCTGCGCTCATGGAAAGGCCCATCTCGGTACAGGCGCGTTCCATTCTTTTTTTTACATCTTCATCCAACTTAAAATTAACATTGACCGTGTGTGCCATGTCCAACACTCCTTTCCTACTCATAGTATATGCAAAAGTAAAGAAAAATACAAGCATTTTTCTTTACATCTTTGTTACACATTAGCCCACTGTATGTAGCCATTTAGGGGGCATAAACCACTTGATTTGCAAAGCTTTTTGGCCGCTGTAGATAGGGGGGTGGTTGTTTACCTTCAGAGAAGCGGAAACGGCCCTCCTGGGCCGTCCAGAGGCCGGAAAACGCCCCTATTCCTCATCCTGGACACGCAGCCGGAGGTGGGCAATTCCACCACTTGCGGATCGTTTTCGGGTCAAGGCCCGTATCCCGGTGGCAGTCGGCCTTACGGCCCTCCGGGTTCTGTTGACGCCACTCATACACCCGGTCTTGAGCCGACGGGCGACCAGCCCACTCAAAATTCGGATAATCAACCATCTGGACGGCCCGCGCCCTGCGCAAATGCTCTGCTTGCTTACGCCAGTTCCGCTTATTAACCGGCATAGTCAGTCCGGAGATCTTCGCTATATCGTCCCTCGGAAACGTCACATAGTCCTCATTGAACATCTCCAGAGCGCACACTACATCATCCTTCGTAAAACGGTTGATATCCTCCACGCTCATATCGTCATAGGGTTTCAACAGGGAGAAGGCGTCATGGCGCAGCTCCTCCTCACTGATCCCACACTTCATTGCGTAAATCGCCAACGTCATAATACCGTAGAAACGGTGGCCAACCCGGATTTCATCGGCAATACGGTGCAGCCACCAGTCATAGAGATCCCGCTTGACCGTCCAGCGGCCCCGCCGCTCCTTCTTGACGACCCGCCGCTCATACCAATCCGGGTATTTCTCCTTCGCCTCGGCCAGCGAGAGCCGCCCCTTCCGCATGAGGCCCAGGAGCCGCTGCTGCTCCCCGTTGCTGTCAGGGATAAACTCCAGCAGCTTTTCCAGCGTCACCCGCCCGCCGAGCCGGTAGGCCGTTACAGGATACTCCCGGCCCAACTTGGAACCGGAACCGACCACCCGGAAGCCCTGCAAAATACCCTGAACCTGCGGTTCCTTGATGGTGGAGGTATACCTGTTCCATATTTGCCGGGTAAGAGAATATTTCAGCTCCTTCAAGCATTTCTGATTGTACGGGTACATAGGGATCGGTTCCTGCAGCACATAATACAAGTGAAGCCCCGTTCCGCTGTTTACGACAAAGGTTGCCTGGGGAAGAATATCATTGTTCATCTGGTGCAGTGTGTCCCGGAGCTGGGGCATCCCCACCCCATCCAGGTCAAAGACCAGGGCATAGAGATACCGTGCATTTTTGCCGCACCGCTGACGCCCGAAATAGGAGATAGGAGACATGATGGTAAAATCCGTGTCGTAGACCTCCGACAGCTCCGACAGTTCATCTGTGATGGTATAGCGTTTGGCCTTGCCCTCCTCCTTGATCTCCAGGGCAATCCCCGCAGCCTTCGGCGGCACCGTTACCGCAATCCCGTTGCCCTTCGCATCCTCAAAATGGCCCTTCCGTTCAAAGCTGCCCACGGGGAAGATCTCTCGGTAGAACTCAAAGGGCGTGACCGGCTCCAGGAACTTCTCCAAATGCTCGTTCTTTTCCCGGTACAATTCCTGTAACCGCTCCATAGCAGCCTGCTGATCCATAACCATACGCTCACCTCCAAAAGAAAAAGTAGCAAAAAGAAAATCCGCTACGGCGGGGAACGCCTGCGGGCGGGAAGGGGGGAAAGGGGAAGCCAAGAGCGGCCCCTTCGGGGCCTTAAAGAGAAAGTCACCTTCCCCTTTCCCCCCTGGCTCCAGCTGTGGAAATGATGGAAAACCCTATCGGGTTTACCACATTACCACAGCCTCCGCCCACCCCCCTTTTCCCTTCCGACTTTCTCTCCGTCCGAGAGAGAATTTTAAGAGACTTTTTGAGGGCCTAAAGGCCCAGAGGGGGGCATATATTATCAATACTTTTTTCCCCCATATTCGTCAAAGCGATTTTCTCGCCTATTTCCAGTGTCCCCTTGCCCCTCTTACTCGGCATATATTATCAATACTTTTTTCCCTATTTTTCGACTTTATTATAGCTCGGCTGGACAGGCCTTTTCAAGTCCTCCAGCCGAGCTATTTTCTTTTGTGCTGCAGGAGGAAGGTCAACGCACGCAGGGCCTCATTTCCTCCGGTACAGGCCCCAGGGGCCGGGTGTGGTAAAAAACTACCTCCCAATAGCCACTCCGGCCATTTAGATTTAACTTCCGCTTCATCATTATGTTTTCGTCTTTATTTTTCTCCCACCATTCGCTGTATTGAATCATGTCCTCAAACTCCAGGTCGCAGCTCACCCGAATCCCTACTTTACCAATCAGCCAGTCCCCGCCGGTCTTATCCCGAAGTAGTTCTCTCCTGATCTGCTTCCTGGCCTGCTCCTCGGTAAACTCCATTGAATAGGGACTCTGTATCACAGTTTCCCAAAGCATTACCTTTCCCCAGCTATGGCGGCTTATTTTATAGCGGTACTCCTTCTCCATGGAGCGAACCACCGCATACCCAGTGTGCTCCTTCTTTGGCCGGAGACTCCGGTCGGCATTGGCCCGCTCCCTTGAAATCCGCAGTAGATTAGCGTTAAGGCCCTTCTGGTAATTGACCTCTTTTTCAGCCCTGGTCAGCTTCTCCTCCATGGCCGTCACCTGTTCCTGCGCGGCCTCCTCGGCCTCCCTGACCCGCTGCTCGGCGGCCGCCCGTTCTCTTCCTATCGTCCTCTTTGCCTGCTCGATCGCCTCATGCTTATCACGCTCTGCCACGGCAATCCGGCGAAGCAGCTCGTCGTATTCCGCCAGAGGGAGCACCGCGTGGCTGCTATCTTTGTCATTTCGACCTCCAGGCAAAACCCCGTATCCCAAAAAGCCTCTGCTTTTAGCAAACTCGACCATGGTATCCCCCTTTATAGCCCTCGGATATAGTTGTCGGCCACCACGCTGATCCGGTTATGTCCCAGGGCCTTACTGCATACCAGCATGGCCGCCTTGTCCAGTTTTCGCCCGGCCTCGTCCTTCCTGCAGGTGTAAACCTGGCTCTGATACCGGCGTCCCGTCCCACGGTTTATCCGGTCGTAGGGGATATCCTGGATTGCCCTGGCGTGGGCCTTGTAAATGGCCGTTGCATACTCGGCCCGGTAGCCGTGAATATCGGCGCTCTGGTGGACGTGCTGCCATACCTTTTCCTCGCCCGGCGTCTCCTGTATCCTCTGGACGATCTGCGCCGCATTTGGGCCGATAATGGGGCTCAGGCGCTCTCTGCCGCCTTTTCCGTTCCTCACGTGGGTAAAATACTCCCCCTGGAACAACCGGGCGTCCTGGAGCATCCCCAGGCGCTTCACGTCTGCTGGCGTCAGCTCCGCCGTCGGGCGGCTCTCCAGGCTGGAGATCTCCGCTTCAATCTGCGCCCTAGTCACCAGGTCTTTCCCCCGCAGCTCCGCCAGCTCGCTCCGGCGTAGCCCCGTCCCCTTGCAGAACTTAATCAGCTCGTCGTTGTTGGTCTTGGAAAAGTGCCGGTCGCGCACCCGGTCGCCGCGGCTCCGCTTGATATCCTCCCGGTTCCGCCTCGGGGGCTTAAAGTAGTTTTCATCGTCGGGGGAAATGCCGTACAGCTTGCCCATGGCCTTGGCCTCCAGCTGTACCGTCCAGGCGGAAAGCCCCTGGTCGGCCCTGGCCTGCAGCCACTCGTTGACGTACTTCCTGGCGCTTTTCAGTGTGGTACATTCCGGGTGATGCTCCTTGATGTACTGGATAAAATACTTGGTGTGCTTCCAATAGCTCTTGTAGGTGTTGAAGGAGAAAATCTTCTCCTTATCCGTCCCGGCAGCTACCGCCGCCCGCTTACTCTCACCGAAGGCTTGCATCCCCACCAGCTTATCATAGGCTTGCTGATGGAGGTCTTTATAGTACGCCTTATTCCTGCGGCCCACCGTTACCTCCATTCTTCCGCATTGCTTATATAACTTAAATAATTTATTTAAGTTATATAAAGTATTTAATATATTTCAATTATATACTTGATACAAGTTAAAGCTAAGGCCGCCGCCTGCCTGCCCATGGGGCCCGGCATTTGGCAAATACACTTTTTAACGTCTTATGTATGACGGTTTGGGGATCTCTCCCCTACACTTTTTTGATCTGCTTATGTGTGCAGCCCCGGTTTATTGAGATCTACGGCAGTTCGGGATCTGCCGTCTCCTTTTTAGAGGGAGCTACTCTCCGGCAGATTTACAGTATGCCAGCTACTATCCGAATGGTTTATAGGGACAGATACGTTGTACTTACCCGTACTTTCAAAAGGATTACTCATACGGGGTCAATGGTGCGCTTACCATTTCACAAAGGTTACTGCGGCGAGCCCACGCACCACATAGGTGTATCAAACCTATCTCGGCTCCTATATTAGCAAACTGCTAAACCCCTGACCGGCAGCTCCCGGCCAAGACGCTCTGGGCCTAATTACTATTTACCCTCGCCCAGACGAGCATAAAATCTCTGTTGTAGCTCCCGGCCAACACCGGCCGCAGCCGCACAAGCCTGCCTCCTTCCTGCTGGGGCCGCTGATCCGTAGCCCCTGCGAATACACGTTTTCCTCCAGTGTCATGTTACCATAGTATGTCCGGACTGTCAACTTATCACCAAAAATAACCGTATAACGGTTTACCCGTTCATTATATAAACGGGTAAACCGTTATACGCCACTGTTGCATCCAGGCTCTTTTTCCTGCTCCCATGTAAGATATAGCTCTTTTTCCTCGTCATATAATCGTAACTACTTAATATTCTTTAGGAGGTCATAATATTGAAGAAACCTAACTTGCCAATTATAATTCTCTGTTTAGCGATATGTGTATCTGGCATAGCAGCATTATCCTTAAAGACTTTTCATACAGTAAATTCCACGACTTCTCCGTATTTACTCTATCTAAAGGTTCTTCAAGGAAATCAACAATTTTATAATGTAGAATCAGGTGATTATTTGGATATCCATCAATTGAAGGAAACTATCACTTCAGATAATCTCCCTTTTTCAATTCAGCAGTTTGCAATAGTAGACTTAACCCAAAATGGGATTAAAGATGTTGTCCTGCAATTTTCACTTGCTGAAAATAATCAAGCCGGTTTTATAATACTACATGATGAAAGCGGAACTATTTACAGCTATACCCTTGTCAGCCGATCTATGTCAGATCTAAAAGTTGATGGTACATTCATATTTTCCAGCGGAGCTTCAGATTGGGGAATTGGATCACTTATCTTATCCTCCAGCGGCTATGAAATCGAAAAAATATCATATTGCGAGTCTTCTCTATTCTTTGTTGATAAGCTCCCTGCAACACAAGCAGCCTTTGAAACTGCAGTTAGTCAGCAAGGCTTTAAGGAAAATGTTACATGGTACAATTTTACAGACGATAATCTCTCTCTTCTAACTCAACAATAATTCTCAGAAGAAATATTCCCCCAATG
>NZ_JANGBZ010000093.1:0-9248 GCF_024462915.1 Clostridium sp. DFI.5.61 | reverse complement strand
CCCCCCCCCCCCCCCCCCCCCCCCCCCCCCCCCCCCCCCCCCCCCCGCTCGTATTGATTGGGAGGATCACTCCACATATTTCAGACCGCTGCCCCGGGTGACAGTGCAGGCACTGGCCAGTTTTTCGGCCCACTGGCTGTACTGCTCGTTGTTCAGGGCGTTTTTGGCGCTGACGGCCCAGACGGGGTCGTCCCAGCCTGCAAAGTACATGATATGATAACCCTTGACGGAACTGCCGGTGTTCTGGATGATGCCGGTGTCTCCGGGCTGGCGGCTGGGGTCCAGGGACCACTGGGTAAAGGTGTCCACATAGCCGGAGTAAGGAGAGACATACTGGAGCAGCCCGCCGTTGGAAGCAGAGCTGGTGTCAGCGCTGTTCTCCTGGGCCAGCTGGGCAAAGGAGTCCTCAGTGGCATCGCCGGCCTCCCACTGGGCCAGCAGTTCCTCCGCCTTGGCCTTTGCCTGCTCATACTGCTCTTCGGTGGGGGTGATGTTGGCGTCGGCGGCGCCGATCAGGATGTGGCGCACATCGGCGGTGGGGGCGTCATCCCGTACACGGTCGTGGAAGAGGGCTACGCAGTAGTTATAGCTCTCGCTGCTGCCGCCGGCATACTCCACCAAGGTGATGTCGCCGGGCCGGCGGGCGCTGTCATAGGCCCACTCGCTGTATTCCGAATTGACGGTGGAGCCCATCTGTTCCAGCGCCACCTCGGAGGAGTAAAGGGAGTCACTGAACTCCTCCGCCAGGGCCTCCGGGTCCTCCCCGGCCTCCAGGCGGGCCTGGAGCGCCTCGGCCTGCTCCTTAACGGCGGCCTTCTCCTCCTCCAGGGCGGCGGCCTTCTCCTCATCGGTCATTTCAATGGTGTTGCCCTCGTCGTCCACGGTGTTCACCCGGGCCTGGAAAACGAACTGGGACAGAGTGAAGGTGTCCAGCTCGTCGGCGTGCTCCTCATAGTAGGCATCCAGCTGGCTGTCGTCGTAGGTGTAGGAGTCCACCTGGCTCTGGGCGTAGTCAGCGGCCAGATAGTAGCGCTCCATGATCTGGACGAATTTGTCATAGCTCATGGTGGGGCCGTAGTTGGCGCGGACATAGGCGTCCTTGCTGCCGTAGCCGGAGGTGATGGTGCCGGCCTGAATGGAGTCCAGGGTGTTCTGCAGGCTCTCCTGGGCCTGGGCGGACATGGTGTATCCGCTGGCCTGGGCCTCGTTGGCAATGGCCGCCTGCTGAGTCAGGGTCTGGATGGCCACGTCCAGCAGATGGTCGCGCCAGGTCTCGCCGGTGGACTCGTCGTAGATCTGGTCCTCGGGATCGAGGGTGTAGTCCATGGTGCTGGCGCCGCTGTAGCTGTTGTAGATCTCCTGCTGAAGGGCGCCGTTGTAGTAGTACTGCACATCGGCGGCAGTGTAGTCCTGCCCATCGATGGTGACGGCGGCGGCGCGGCTCTGGAAGAAATTGCTGTTCCAGATCAGAAGGCCGACGCCGAACAGGACCACCAGAACGGCAAGCACCGTGTAGACGATGTGGTGGACATGGGTCTGACGCTCCTCCTGCTGCTGCTTGAGCTTCTTTTCACTGAGACCCTGACCGCTCGGGTCCTGGCGGGTCTTCTTCTCTCGGGATGCACTCACAGTTTGTTCAGTCCTCTCGTTCAGTTGGCAATGCGCGTGGTTCACGACCGCACATTTCTTGATATTATATAAGAAATGACCCCAACTTTCAAGAGGAGAAGCGGGTTTTCCTCTGGGCGGGGGCAGCTTTTACATTTTATTCATGTTTCCGGGGAGGGAGCAGGTGTAAAAAAGAGCCGCGGCAAAGCCGCGGCCCCAGTTCCAAATGGATCATTTATACCCCGCTCTGGCCGTGTGGGCCCGTTTAAAACCTGCACGACTGGCAGGTGGGTCACCTCCACAGCGCTTTACTGCTTCCAACTTCCAGCATGCCGCAGGGGCAGCCGGGAGGCCTGCAAGCCACGCTGTGAGGGGGTGTCCCGTTTTAGAAATGTGGGTTTAAAAGAGCCCATCACGCACCGAGCAGGAGATCCAGTTCGGTCAATCCTCCATCTCTTCGTCCGCAAAGAGACGTTCCATAAACTGGTTGTAGATCAGGTCCAGCTCTTCATCGCTGTCCAGGGTGGACAGCAGCTCCTCGCCGTCCTCCTCCACCACCTTCATGATGATCAGGCCGTACTCCTCGTCATCCAGGTCGATGTCAGCAGGCTCGCCCTCCTGGGCATCCTCTGAGACGGCGGGGAAAAAGGCCATGTAGACTTCGTTGTTGTACTCCAGGGTGTCCAGGTGCTCCAGCTCGAAGTCATTGCCGTCCTCGTCGGTGACGGTAATAAAGTCAGGGCCGAATTCTTCACTCATGGAGATCCCTCCCGCTGTTTTGTTCTGGACCTATTGTACCCCGACTTGAAGAAAAAAGCAAGGCCCGGAGGCCCCAAATTTTCACAGGGGAGAAAAGCGACCTTTTGCCCGGTGGAAATCATAAAGGTGGACAAACGGGAATATTATGATATAATATGCTAGATATCCGGTGTCCCGCCCCGTCCGGGGCGGCTGCCGGAGCGGAGGATCTATCAACTGCCCGGGGGCCTGTCCCCAACGGAGGAAGTAACGTGTCAGAAGAACAGAACAGTCGTTTATATAACGAGAACAACGATTACGGGGAGCGGGATTACGCCCCCCGCAAGTCCGGAAAAAAGAAGAAGCGGAAGGAGAGCGGCGGCCATGTGGGCAGGCGCATCCTTCAGGTGCTGGGCACCCTGCTGCTTGTGGGGCTGTGTACGGGGGCAATCCTGTGCTGCTTCGCCGCCGTCTATATCAAGACGGTCATCATCCCGGAGGCCGGAGCCGTGGACCTGAGCCAGTTCGCGGTGGGAGAAAACAGCGTGATGTACTACATGGACCAGGACACCGGGAACTACCGGGAGCTGGTCACTCTGGCGGCAGAGGAGAACGCCGAGTGGGTGAACTATGAGGACATCCCCGAAGACCTGATCAACGCCACCGTGGCCATTGAGGACCGGCGGTTCTGGGAGCACAACGGTGTGGACTGGAAACGCACCGCTGCGGCCATCCTCTACATGTTCACTGGTCAGGATATCCAGGGCGGCTCCACCATCACCCAGCAGCTCATCAAAAACCTGACCCAGTACGACGATGTCACCGTCAAGCGGAAGGTCATCGAGATCTTCCGAGCCCTCCAGTTCGACAAGGACTACACCAAAGAGACCACTCTGGAGTGGTACCTCAACTTCATCTGGCTGGGGGACCGCTGTCGGGGTGTAGGGGCGGCGGCCATGAACTACTTTGGCAAGCCCGTGCAGGAGCTCACCCTGGCGGAGTGCGCCAGCCTGATCTCCATCACCAATAACCCCACCATCTATGGCCCTTACTCCGATGCTGTCTTCACCAACTCGGAGACCGGGGAGCAGAAGACTGCCCGGGACAAGAACAAGGAGCGCCAGGAACTGGTGCTGTGGAGCATGCTGGACCAGGGCTATATCACTCAGGAGGAGTATGATGAGGCCGTGGCCCAGGAGCTGGTCTTCGACCGGGCGGCGGGGGAGTCCACTCCCTCTACCATCTACTCCTGGTATGAGGAGCAGGTCATCTCCGATGTGAAGGACGACCTGAAGGCCCAGTACGGATACAGCGATGAGGCGGTCTCCCTGCTGCTGACCAGAGGCGGCCTGTCTATCTATACCTGTGTGGACCCGGATGTCCAGGCCCAGGTGGAGCAGATATACAGCGACCGCACCAACCTGGACTACACTTCCAGCAGCGGTCAGCAGCTCCAGTCCGCCATCACCGTCATCGACAACGAGACGGGCAACCTAGTGGGCATCGCCGGCCGGGTGGGGGAGAAGACGGGCAACCTGTGGATGAACTTCGCCACCGACAGCAAGCGTCAGCCCGGCTCCTCCATCAAGCCTCTGTCGGTGTACGCCCCCGCCTTTGAGATGGGCCTCATCAGCCCCATCTCCGTGCTGGATGACTATCCCCACGAGGTGATGGGCGGCCGGCCCTGGCCGGTGAACGTGGACGGCCGCTACCGGGGACTGGTCACCGTGCGTCAGGCCCTGTCCAACTCCTATAACACCGTGTCCGTGCGGGTGCTGGCCGACTTGGTCACCCCGGAGAACAGCTTCAACTTTGTGGAGGAGCACTTCCACCTCGATTTGGAGGATGGTGTGGAGATAGGCGGCCAGATGAAGAGCGACATCGGGGTGGCCCCCCTTTCCATGGGCGGCCTGACCTACGGCGTCAACACCCGGGACATGGCGGAGGCTTTCGCGGTGTTCCCCAACGGCGGCCTCTATCAGAAGTCCCGCACCTACACCAAGGTGACCCGGGAGGTGGACGGCGTGGAGACCGTACTGCTGGAAAACCAGCCTGAGTCCGAGGCCGTGCTCAAGTCGGAGACTGCCTACTATGTCAACTCCATCCTGCGGGAAGTGGTCACCCGGGTCAATACGTCGGGCAACTTTGACAGCGGCATGGCCATCGCCGGCAAGACCGGTACTACCGATGACAAGTACGACCGCTGGTTCGTGGGCTACACCCCCTACTACACCGCGGCGGTCTGGGTGGGCTTTGAGCAAAACGAGCGGGTGCCTGCCTCCGGGAACCCGGCCCTGAAGATGTGGACTCTGGTCATGTCCGGTGTCCACGAGGGGCTGGAAGACCGGAAGTTCTCTGAGCCCGCCGGGCTGACCACCGTCACCTACTGCCTGGACAGTGGCCTGCTGGCCACCGACTACTGCCGGATGGACCCGCGGGGGGACCGTACAGCCAGAGGAACCGTCTTCCAGGGCGATGCGCCGACCGAATTCTGCACCAGCCACACGGCGGAGACCACTGTTACGGTATGTTTGGACTGCCCCATCCTGGATGGAAACGGTGAGGAGACCGGCCTGTACCACCTGGCCGGGGAATTCTGCCCGGAGGAGAGCCGGCAGGAAGTGAGCCTGCTGGGCTACCAGCGGGAGGATGTGGGAGGCGCCAGCGCAGAGGACGCCAAGTATTTTCTGGGTGTGACCCAGGAGGCCGGGCCCTGTACGGTCCACACTGCGGCCCAGCCCGACCCGGATCTGCCCTTTGATCCCAACCAGCCATGGGACCCCAGCGATCCGTGGAATCCCAACACCAACCCACTGGATCCCACAGGGCAGGGCGGCGGGGGTGCCGCCGACCCTGGACAGGAGGACCCGGACGCGCCTCAGGGCGGAGAGACGGAGGACCCCAGCGGGACGGACCCCATCATCAACCCGGAGACAGGGAGGCCCTACGGATATTGAACAAAAAACGGGCCCGCGGAGCATCGCTCCGCGGGCCCGTTTTTCGTTCTGCAAACAGAGCGGCTCCCATATGCCGAAGACACGTGGGAGCCGCTTGTTATCTCTATATTTTACTTAGAAAAGGATCTCTCTGGTGATCTCTTTCAGACTGTGGACCCCGCACATAGCCATGGTGTCCTCCAGCTCCCCCTTCAGCTTCTGGGTCAGCAGGGCCACGCCCTCTGCTCCTCCGCCGTACACCGCCGTGACATAGGGGCGGGCCAGCAGAACGGCGTCAGCACCCAGCGCCAGTGCCTTACACACGTCCACGCCGCTGCGGATGCCGCCGTCCACCAGGATGACCATCTGATCCCTCACCGCGTCGGCAATGGCGGGAAGGGCTTCAGCCGTGGCGGGGACACCGTCCAGCACCCGGCCCCCATGGTTGGATACCACGATGCCCGCCGCGCCGGCCTCCAGAGCCTTGTGGGCCCCCTTCACGGTCATAACGCCTTTGATCAGGAAGGGGACTTCGGCGTACTCCACGATCTCCCGCAGCTCCGCCACCGTCTTGCTGCCCGCCGGGGGCTGGAGCCCCTTCAGGAAGGGGAGGCCGGCGGCGTCGATGTCCATGGCGATGACCTGGGCGCCGGCCGCCTTGGCCTCGTCCAGCTTGGAGAAGAGTGTGTTGCGGTCCCAGGGCTTTACGGTAGGAATGCCCTTCCCGCCGGAGGCACCGATGGCCCTGGCTGCGGCGGTGAAGACTGCGGGGTCGGTCCCGTCGCCGGTGAAGGCGGCGATGCCGGCCTGGGCACAGGCCGGGACCAGGATGCTGTTGTAGGCCTGGTCGTCATATTTTTCGCCGTAGTGCAGCTTGGTGGCGCCCACCGGGCCGGCAAAGACGGGCAGATCGTACTGCTGCCCGAAGAAGGTGTAACGGGTGTCCACAGGCTTGTTTTCGCAGATGGTGTCCAGATCCAGCCGGATGCTCTGCCACGCCTCATAATTCCGGACGGCGACGGTGCCGGTGCCCTTTGCTCCCGGGCCGGGCATGGAGCTGCCGCAGGCCCGGCCATTGCATACCGGGCAGGCTTTGCAGTAAGGGCCGCTGCATCCCCTGGCGGCCTGCAGGACTTCAGAATAGGTCATGGATCTTCCTCCTCACGTTTTCTCTCGTTATTGTATCGGCTGGGAGGCGGCACGTCAAGAAGAACAGGACAGCCCGCCAAGCCCTCCAAGGGGCACGACGGGCTGCTCTGCTGTTTCAGCGGCGGTAGGTGCGGGTGATCTCACGCAGCTTACCGGAGACGTAGGGGTTGAAGGCCTCCTGACGGACCCGCCAGCTCCAATTCTGGCTGCCCATAGTGCCGGGGGTGTTCATCCGAGCGTCGCTGCCCAGCCCCAGTACATCCTGGAGAGGGGCGATAGCCAGGCGGCTGGGAGCGGCCCAGGCGCCGGAGATCACGCCCCAGCCCAGCCCCTCGTCCTGCCGGAGCCGGAGATAGCGGCTGGCGAACAGGCGGGAGTCGGGGTCGGTTTCCATCAGCCACTGGAGGAAGGTCGGGGTGTCATGGGTGCCAGTATAGATGACGGAGTCCCGCTGGCAGTTGTGGGGGAGGTAGGCGCTCTCCCCCACGGGGTCGAAGGCGAACACCATCACCTTCATGCCGGGGATGCCGCAGGTACGGACGAACTGCAGGGCTTCGGGCCCCAGGTCCCCCAGGTCCTCCGCAATGAGCTCCAGCTGGGGGGCGGATTTTTGCAGGGCATGGAGGAGCTCCATCCCCGGTCCATCCTCCCAATGGCCCTCCCGGGCATTCTCCGCGCCAGTGGGGACGGACCAGTAGCTGTGGAAAGCCCGGAAGTGGTCGATACGCACGGCGTCATAGATGGCGGCACACCACTGGATGCGCCGCTTCCAGAAGTCAAAGACCCCCTGCTTGTTTCCCTTCCAGTCATAGAGGGGGTTGCCCCACAGCTGGCCCTGGTCAGAAAATGCGTCGGGGGGAACGCCGGCCGAGGCGGCCAGATGGCCCTTCCCATCCAGCTGAAAGAGCTCGGGCTGGCGCCACATCTGAACGCTGTCTGGGGAGAGGTAGAAGGGGATGTCACCCATGATGCGGATGCAGCGCCGGCTGGCATATTTCTTCAGAGCCATCCACTGGCGGTAGAAGGTCTCCTGGAGGAAACGGTGAAAATCAATCTCCTCCAGCTCCGGCGGAGGGGCGTCCTCAGGCCACTGCCAGAAAGGGGCTTGATACCGGTCGTGGAGGGCGGCGAAGGTGCAGTAATCCTCCAGCCAGGGCAGGTCTGGGGCGTCAGACTGGAGGTGGGCGGTTTGGGAGCGTTCCCAGGCCTTCCGCAGCAGGGGGATACGGGTCTGGGCCAGATGGTCGTAATCCACCCGGTCCGGGTCGGGCCAGCGGGCCCCGTCCAGCTCCTGGGGGGTGAGGAGCCCCTCGGCCGCCAGTTCATCCAGGTCGATGAGATAGGGGTTGCCGGCAAAAGCGGAGGGGGACATATAGGGGGAGGAGCCGTCCCCCGGTGGGACAAGGGGCAGGATCTGCCAGTAGTGCTGCCCGGCCTCGGCGAGAAAATCCACGAACCGCCGGGCGGGTCCGCCCAGGGAGCCGATGCCGTAGGGGCCGGGCAGAGAGGACACGGCCAGCAGGATGCCGCTGGAACGATGATCTTCCATGAAACGATGCCTCCTAAACGGGAATATGGCAAGCCCCGCTGGTGACCAGCGGGGCCGTGCATGTGCTGAGGGGTCGCCTTATGGGCATTATACCACAAAAGAAAAGGAAAGGAAAGAGAAAATTGTGCAATATTTCCGTTCATTTCGGGGAAACTGGGCGAACTGTGACCTTGCCTTGGGAGACGGAGACCTGGAGCGTGTCTCCGGGTACCAGGGCACCCCGCAGCACCAGGTCTGCGGCGGGGTCCTCCACCAGGGAGGAGACCGCGCGGCGCAGAGGGCGGGCGCCGTACTCCCGGTCCCCGCCGCTGCGGGCCAGCAGTTCCACCGCACCCTCCTCCGCAGACAGAGAGACGCCCAGCTCCGCCAGGCGAGCCCCCGCCTGGTCCAGCAGCTGCCGGGTGATGGAGACCAAGGAAGTGTGGTCCAGTGGGTGGAAGACAAGGGCGGCGTCCAGACGGTTGAGGAACTCCGGGGGAAAGGACTTCCGTGCGTCGGCCAGCACCTCCCGCTCCAGGGCGGTTCGGTCCCCCTCAGGGCCGGGGGAGAAGCCCAGGCCGGGTCCCCGCACGAAGCGTTGGGAACCCAGGTTGGAGGTCATGACCAGCACGGTGTTGCGGAAATCCGTTTTGCGGCCCCGGCTGTCGGTAAGCACCCCCTCCTCCATCACCTGGAGCAGGATGGACCAGATATCCCGATGGGCCTTCTCCAGCTCGTCCAGCAGCACCACGGACCAGGGGGAGCGGCGCACCGCCTCGGTGAGCTGTCCGCCGTCCTCATGGCCCACATAGCCCGGTGGGGAGCCGATGAGGCGGGAGACGGAGTGGGGTTCCATATACTCCGACATATCGAAGCGGATCAGGGCGTCCTGACTGCCGAAGAGGACAGCGGCCAGGGCCCGGCACAGCTGGGTCTTGCCCACGCCGCTGGGACCCAGGAGGAGGAAGCAGCCGGTGGGCCGGCGGCCGTCTTTTAGTCCCAGCCGTCCCCGTCGGATGGCTCGGGCCACCTGTTCCACTGCGGCATCTTGGCCCAGCAGCTGCCCGCGCAGATGGTCCTCCAGCTCCAAAAGGGCCCGGCGGTCCCCATCGTCCAGATCGGTGACCGGCACCCCGGTCCATTGGGAGAGGACCTCCCGGATGTGGCAGGGCTCCACCGAGCGCCGCTCCTGGCTGGCCTGCCAGGCCCGGCGGGAGTGATTCAGCTCCTCCCGAAAATCCTCCTCCGCGTCCCGGAGCATGGCTGCCTGCTCGAAGTCCTGGGCCCGG
>NZ_JANGBZ010000092.1:0-9308 GCF_024462915.1 Clostridium sp. DFI.5.61 | reverse complement strand
CAAGGTGCCGCCCAAACTCCGGGAGGCCCTTAACTCCGCCTTTGTCAAGGCATTTTACCGTCTGGAGCAGGTCGCTGGAGCAGCCTGCCCGCAGGAGGTAGCTGTCAGTGGTGTGGCCCAGAATGGTCTGCACCTTTCTGGAGATGGCCATCACCTTGCGTACGTCGATGCCGGTGGTGATACCGGACTCGTCGCACATGTGGATCACATCTTCAGAGGAGATGTTGCCGGCAGCACCGGGGACAAAGGGACAGCCGCCAAGACCGCCAAAGGAGGTGTCAAAACGGGTCATGCCGGCCTCCATGGCGGCCATGATATTGGCCATGGCAACGCCGCGGGTGTTGTGGAAGTGGAGCCACCAAGAGACAGTGGGGAATTTGGTGTGGACATGGGAACACATCTCATAGACCTGGTTGGGGACGCCCATGCCAGAGGTATCGGACAGGGAGATCTCGGTGATGCCCACGTCCAGATATGCATCGATGATGGAGTCGATCTCGGACTGAGGGATGCGGCCGTCCCAGGGGGAGCCGAAGGGCATGGAAATGGAGCCGGAGACCTCGATCCCGTGCTCCGCGGCGGCCTTGACACAGTCGGCAAAACCGGCTACACTCTCCTCAGGAGTCATATTCAGATTCTTCAGGTTGTGCTCACGGCTGGCGGAGACATTCAGCTTCACCTTTTTGCAGCCGCAGTCCGCGGCGCGCTGGACGCCCCGCAGATTGGGGATCAGAGCGCGGAACTCCACGCCGGGGAATTCATTGACCAGAGCCTTGAACAGGTCATCCGTATCTGCCATCTGGGGCACCTTTTTGGGGTGCATGAAGGAGCCGACCTCGATCACGGGGAAGCCGGCGTCCACCAAGTCCCGCAGAAGGGAGAGCTTATCCTCGGTGGAGACGATGGTCTTTTCGTTCTGGAGGCCGTCGCGCAGGCCCACCTCACAGATGGTGATTTCAGAGGGTAGATTCATCATAGCTGGGGAAACCTCCTTGATAATGCCGGCACGGCGGCGAGGTTTTGTGGAAAATGTGCGAAACGCCTGCCGGATGCCGGAACATTCATTAGCATCTTATACGATTATCATACTGTATTGGTCTCCATTATTCCAATATAAGTTTTACATTAAACTATGGAAAATTTCGATGGTTGAGGCGCGGCGGCGGGCCGTCAAAGAGCTCCGCGCCCCTTGCCCTGGGGCTGCCGGCGGCCTGGAAGCGGGACCAGGAGGGGCTTGGAGAGCCCCAAAGGGGGGAAATCGTCAGACATCATGGAGAAATAGGGGAGCTTAAATAAAGTTGAGCGATTTGCACAATCGAAAAATTTGCATGTCCAAATCCTTAAAAAAACCAAGGTTCCTGTATGGGTGCACAATTTTGATAGGGTAAAACTATACAAATGAAACAATAAATTGGGATGAGAAGCGGGTAAAGCATGCGAAGTATTGATGAAATTATGAAGAGTTCGCAGTAGACGAATTTGTAGTTTTGAAATAAAATGGGAGACAACGAAAAGAGGGAATTGGTGATAGTGCCACAAGGGTGATATTTCCAGTGCCCTCTCCTCATGTTTGCCGCCGGGATTGTTTATTTTTATGGCAGCCATCGGCGTGCCGGCCCGGGCGGGCAGGGGGGACGGATGTTCCCGCCGCCTCCAGCTCAAAGGCCGGGAAACGGCCCCTGCGGGACCGAATACAATATGATATTAGAATTCGGAGGAATGCAGTATGTCCAGAAAGTTTTCGTTGGCCTATTTGACCATCCCCGGTACCGCCCCTGTGGACCAGATCCGCATCGCCAAGGAGGCGGGGTATGACTTCGTCAGCCTGCGCACCATCCCGATGCACCTGCCCGGAGAGCCGGAGTTCCTGCTCCACAAGGACGCCAAGCTGTTCGAGGAGACCCGCCAGGCTCTGAAGGAGTACGACATGCCCGTGATGGACATCGAGCTGGCCCGCGTCCGCCCCGACCTGGACATCAACGAGTATGACCCCGCGTTTGAGAAGGCAGCCGAGCTGGGCGCCACCGACGTGCTGGGCAGCATCTGGACCCGGGACAAGGCCTACTACATCGATCAGGTGGCCAAGATCGCCGAGATGGCCAAGAAGTACGGCCTGAAGTATAACGTGGAGTTCCTGCCCTGGGCCGGTGTCCGCAACCTCCAGGAGGCCATCACGCTGGTGGACACTGTGAAGGCGGACAACCTGTACATCATGGTGGACACCCTCCATGCCGGCCGCGCCGGTGTCACCGGTGCCGAGCTGGCCCGCACCGATCCCAAATACTTCAACTTCATCCACCTGTGCGACGGCCCCGCCGGGCCCGACGGAGACCCCGTCCTGGACAACATCAAGGACGAGCTGATGCTCTTCACCGCACGTGAGGGCCGCCTGTACCCCGGAGAGGGTGCCATGGACATCGCCGGCATGGTGAAGGGGATGCCCGAGATCCCCCTGTCCATCGAGCTGCCCAACCTGAAGCGGATCGAGGAGCTGGGTGTGGCCGGCCATGCCAAGCGCTGCCTGGATACTGCCAAGGCTTACTTTAAGGAGCACGGCATCGACTGAGTCCTGCCGTCTGATATCACCGCAATAAAACTTTTTTGAAGAGAATGAGAGAGGGATCGTTATGAAGATCGACATCAACACCAAAATGATCACCCTGCTGGGCAAACCTCTGGGCCAGTCTTTCGCCGCCCGGATGCAGAACGCCGGTTATGAGGCCGCCGGTCTGAACATGCTTTACTTCTACACCGAGGTGGACAAGGACCACTTGGGCGATGTGGTCAACGGCCTGCGCTACATGAACTTTGCCGGCTTCGCCGTGACCAAGCCCAACAAGGTCCGCGTGCTGCGCTACCTGGACGAGCTGGCCCCCCTGTGCAAGAAGATGGGCGCCAGCAACACCGTGGTCAAGACCCCCGAGGGCAAGCTGATCGGCTACAATACCGACGGCGTTGGCTTCTACACCTCCCTGGTGGAAGAGGGCAAGATCAACGTGGAGGAGTCCACCTTCTTCTGCTTCGGTGCCGGCGGCGCCGGCCGTGCTATGTGCAGCGTGCTGGCCTATCACGGAGCCAAGAAGATCTACATCACCGACTTCTATGAGCCCTGCGCTGAGTCCCTGGTCATGGACATCAACGAGAACTTTGCCCCTGTGGCTGAGCTGGTCCACCACGGCGACTACGCCAAGATCGCTGAGTGCAACGTGGTTATGAACGCCAGCGGCATCGGCATGGGCTCCACCATCGGCCAGACTCCCATGCCCGTGGAGCACATCCAGCCCGGTCAGTTCTATTTTGACGCCTGCTACAACCCCGACAAGACCCAGTTCCTGCTCAACGCGGAGGAGAAGGGCTGCCAGGTGCTCAACGGTCTGGGCATGTCCCTGTATCAGGGCGCCGCACAGATCGAACTGTGGACTGGCGAGAAAGCCCCTGTGGAAGCCATGCGCAAGGAGCTCATGGACATCTTGGCGGAGAGCAAGTAAGGACCCCCCATCTGCGCTGTGCGCTGTTTTGAATGAGAAGACAAGAAGAGAGAGAGGAGGAAACCACGCATTGGGGTATTTCCGCATTCCGGGGGGAGAAGAGATCGGGATGCGGAGCAGTCCGGCCCCCCGCCGGACATGTCTGCCGCCGGAAACAGCCCGGTGAAAGACGTTGTAAGTAGTAAAGAGGAGGTAAAACATGAAAGTCATCAAATGGCTGGATGAGCACTTTGAAGAGACCTTCCTGGTCTTTTTCCTGGTCCTCATCTCCTGCATCACCATGCTGCAGATCATCGCCAGAACCTTCTTCGCCGCGCTTTCCTGGCCGGAGGAGTTCTGCCGCTACTGCTGGATCTGGAGCGTGTTCATTTCCCTGCCCTACACCATGCGCAAGGGCAACATGCTGCGCGTGAACGTGCTGGTGGACCTGCTGCCCACCAAGGCCCGCAACGCGATCAACATCGTGATCGATCTCATCAACACCGTGGTGATGGCGCTGTTTTTCAACGGATCCATCACCGTGATCCAAAACGCCCTGAACAGCGGTCGTACCTCTCCCGCCATGGAGCTGCCCATGGCCGCTGTGTACATCTGCCTGCTGATCGGCTTCGGCCTGGGCTTCATCCGCGGCATCCAGCAGGTCGTGCTTCATATCATGAACTTCAATAAGAAGGAACTGACCACTCTGGAGCAGGCTATGGCGGACGCCGCCGAGGAGGCCGCCGCGGCCAAGGGTGATCTGGAAGGAGGCGCGAACTAATGGCAGCATTAATGGTATTTATCGTATTTCTGATCGCAATCGCCGTGTCCGTGCCCATTGGCGTGGCCATGTGCCTGGGCACCCTGTTCCCCCAGTATTTTATGAACGCCGGAGCACCGGTGGACCAGCTGATCAACTTCACGCTGTCCGGCGCTGACTCCACTCCCATCCTGGCGGTGCCTCTGTTCATCCTGGGCGGCGTCATCATGGCAGAGGGCGGCATCTCCCGCCGGCTGTTCAACTTCTTCTCCTACTTCGTAGGAAACATCCCCGGCGGTGTGCCCTGCGCGGCCATCCTGACCTGCCTGTTCTACGGCGCCATCTCCGGTTCCGGCCCGGCCACCACCGCCGCCGTCGGCTCCATGTGCATCCCCTTCATGGTGGAAATGGGCTATGAGAAGCGCTGGAGCGCCGGCCTGATCGCCGTGGCCGGCGGCCTGGGCGTCATCATTCCGCCCTCCATCCCCTTCGTGCTCTACTCCCTGGCCACCGGCGTTTCCACCGGCGACCTGTTCCTGGCCGGCGTCATCCCCGGCATCCTGATTGGCCTGTTCATGATGGCCTATGCGGTGATCTTCTGCATCACCAAGGGCGAGGACAAGCAGCGCATCCGCGCCAAGATGTCCGAGCTGCGGGGCAACGGCTTCCTGAAGCTGTTTGCTGACAGCTTCTTCGCCCTGCTGTGCCCCATCATCGTGCTGGGCGGCATCTACTCCGGCATCGTCACCCCCACTGAGGCGGCCTGCGTGTCCGTGTTCTACGCTCTGTTCGTCTCCCTGGTGGTGTACCGCTCCATCTCTTTGAAGGATTTGATCCCCTTCCTGGCCAGCTCTGTCAAGACTTACGGCGGCCTGGCTTTCGTGCTGGCTTTCGCCACCGCTTTCGGCCGCGTGCTGTCCCTGACCCGCGCCACCAAGGTGATCGAGGACTTCATCGTGGGCAACTTCACCACTTCCTGGAGCGTCCTGTCTGTCCTGGTCATCCTGTTCCTGATCCTGGGCATGGTCATGGATACCGGCCCCGCCATCGTCATCCTGGCCCCCATCCTGCTGCCCGCTGTGCAGGCCCTGGGCGTGGACTCCGTCCACTTCGGCGTCATCCTGGTGTGCTGTCTGTCCATCGGCCTGGCCACGCCTCCCTTCGGCCTGGACCTGTTCGTGGCCGGAAACTTGGCGGAGGAGCCGCCCATGGCTGTGGCCAAGCGGGCGGTCCCCTTCATCATCTCCTTCCTGCTGGCCCTGGCTCTCATCACTTATGTGGAGCCGGTCAGTCTGGCGCTGTTGGGCCGCTGACCACTGACTTCGGTTCACCCTTGACCTGGTCGGCCCTTGGCCGGTCGGGCAAGTGAACAAATAAAACATACCATTTAAGAGGAGGAAACAAACATGAAGAAATTTGCAGCTCTTGTCCTGGCTGGCGCCATGACTCTGGGCCTGGCCGCCTGCGGCGGCGGCAACACCAGCACCCCCGCCGCCAGCTCCACCCCTGCTACCAGCACCCCCGCTGCTAGCACCGGTTCTGACTACGCCAGCCTGGACCCCGTGGTCCTGCGCGGCGCTGACTCCGCCGGCGTGGGCGCCGCTGCCCAGCAGCTGGGTGAGCTGGTTGCCGAGAAGGTGGACGCCATCACTGGCGGCCAGCTGACCGTTGAGTACTATCCCAACAGCGAGATGGGCGGCGACATGGATATCCAGCAGCAGATGCTGGACGGCACCCTGGACTATGTGGTGCTGCAGACCGCTCCCACCGTCTCCTTCGTGCCCGCCGTGGCCGTGTTCGATCTGCCCATGGTCTTCGCTCAGTATGACGGCGACACCATCGACCAGGTGCTGAACGGCGATGACAGCGAGTTCCTGAAGGCCATTGCCCCCAAGTATGAAGAGAAGAACATGAAGATCCTGGGCTACCTGCAGAACGCCACTTACCGTCTGACCACTTCCAATGTGAAGCTGGACACTCTGGATGCGTTCAAGGGCCTGCAGATCCGCACCATGGAGAACCAGAACCACATGGCTTTCTGGTCTGCTCTGGGCGCTGCCCCCACTCCTCTGGCCTGGCCTGAGGTGTACATCTCCCTGCAGAACGGCACCATCGACGCTCAGGAGAACGCCGCTGATACCTGCATGACCTCCAACTTCCAGGAGGTCCAGAAGTATCTGAACTTCACCAACCACATCCTGTACCTGAACCAGATCATCATCAACAATGACAAGTTCAACAGCCTGGACCCCCTGTATCAGGATGCCCTGACTCAGGCCGTGGAGGAAGCCATTGCTGAGCTGCGTCCCGCTCTGACCGAGCTGGATAAGAGCAGCAAGGACACTCTGGCTGCCGGCGGCATGGAGATGGTGGAGTACGCTCCCGAGTTCTATGACGAGATCCTGAATCTGCAGGGCGTGCAGGACCTGTACACCAAGATCGACGGCGAGGTCGACGGTCTGGGTACCATCCTGCAGGACGAGCTGGCCGCTGTTGCCGGGGCCTGATCCCCAGCTGCGGACAAGCGCGTACCCATGAATTTCAAACGGGCCGGCGCCCCAGCGGCGCCGGTCCGTTTCTTCCTTTGGGTGGCCCCGTGGGTCTGCTCCCGGCAGAGAAATATTCCGGAGGCGGTCCCATGCGTCCAGCCAGAGCTGATCCGCTGAAAGACTGCTGTGTTTTGGAGAGGAGCGTTTCTATGGAGCTGCTGAAGAAAAGCCGGGCATTTCTGCTTCTGTTTGTCACCTTCTTCTTCTGGGGGAGCGTGTACGTGGGGGGGAAGCTGATCTCTGACGATGTGCCCGCCCCCCTGCTGGGCTGCCTGCGGTGTTTTGTGGCCTCATTTCCCCTGATGCTCATGGCCCGGAAGCACTTCGGCGTGAAGATCGACCGGGCGGACTGGAAATACTTTGCCGGGGTGGGGGTCATGGGCTATTTCCTCACTATCTTCCTCATCCAGCTGGGGATCTCCCTCACCGGGGCCTCTATGGCCTCCCTGGTCAACTCGGTGACACCAGTGGGGGTCACCATCTTCGCTGCCCTCCACCTGAAGGAAAAGATCACCCCCACCAAGGTGCTGTGTCTGGTGCTGGCACTGGTGGGCACCTTCGTCATCACCACCGGCGCCACCGGCCAGGGGGAGATGGCGGGCATCCTGGTGGTGCTGGCGGCAGTGGTCACCTGGAGCGTGGCCTCTGTCTTCATGCGCCAGCTCACCGCCAAGTATCCTCCCATTCTGGTCACAGCCTACGGCATGGTCATCAGTCTGATTTTCCACATCCCCACGGGGGTGGCGGCCGCGGTGCAGGCAGGGGGCACCGGCCTGAGCTCCGCCAACATCCTGGTGGTGCTCTATCTGGGGCTGGTGGGCTCCGGGCTGGCCCAGTACACCTGGACGGCCAGTCTGGCCGAGCTGCCTGCCAGCACCTGCTCCCTCTTTTACCCTCTCCAGCCCATGTTCTCTGCCCTGCTGGGCATGCTGCTGCTGAACGAGACCTTCACCCCCTCCTTCCTGGTGGGATTGGTGCTCATCTCCGCTGATGTCATCCTCAGCACCCTGGAGACCCGCAAGCTGGCAAAGCAGGCGCAGGCCGGGTCAGACCGATAAGATATGCTTTTTCTGTCCCGAACTGAAAAATATATTTGATTTTTTCATCGAATTATGGCATAATTGAATCAATATATTAAGATCCGGGACAGAAAGGGGGAGCGCCGTATGAATTTACGGCAGCTGCAATATTTCAAGACCATCGCCGAGCTGGAGCACTACACCCGGGCGGCGGAAAAGCTGTATGTCAGTCAGTCCAACCTGAGCCACTCCATTCAGGAGCTGGAGGACGAGCTGAATGTGGAATTTTTTGTTCGAAAGGGACGCAACATCAAACTGACCAAATATGGGGAGCTGTTCCTCCCCTATGTTTCCCAGGCCCTGAACCTGCTGGACACCGGAGTGGCCCGACTCCAGGATTATATCAACCCAAACAGCGGAACGGTGGTAATGGCCTGCTTTCCCTCCCTGGCGGAGTTCGCGCCTGAGCTGATCGTGCGCTATTTATCCGAGACCAACCGGGTGGGGGTGCGCCTCCAGTTCAACCAGGAGGCCACCTTCATGCAGCTGCGGGACAAGCTGCTGGCCGGGGAGATCGACCTGCTCTTCTGTACTAAAATCGACGACCCCCGGGTGGAAGGGGCCCTCATCGGTGAGCACCAGATCGTCCTGCTGGTCCCGGAGAGCCACCGGCTGGCTCAGCGGGAGTCGGTGGACCTGCGGGAGCTGGACGGGGAGCCCTTCATCTCTTTCGACAACAACTGCCAGCTGCGCTCCGTCACCGACGAGCTGTTCCGGAGCCTGGGCATCCAGCCCAAGATTACCATGGAGACAGCCCAGGACGTCATTATGTACGGCATGGTGGCCGCCAATCACGGCGTCGCTATCGTTCCCAGGCCCCTGGGCGGGACCCCCTACAATGTGAAGGTGCTGCCCATCGAAAATGAAATCCCCGCGCGGAAGCTGTATATCCAATGGAACAAGGAGCAGTATATGCCCCCCGCCGCCGAATATTTCCGGGATTTTATTATCCGCAGCGGCCTGATCTTCAACCACTTCTTGGAGCGGCACAATCTGAAAGAGGGCTCCTGAAGCGAAATGACCGGACAAAAGATTTGGCCGGCCTGTCCCACCTCGGGCAGGCCGGCCTTTTTTGGCACATCCCATGCAGGAATTTGAACAATGAATGAAAACTAGCTATTTGACAAATAAGAGGGAATATACTATTCTTTGTATGGTAGTAGTAGACAGAAAAAAGAGAGATGCCCTGCGGCTGTTGCTGAAAAATAGCCAAAGTGGAAGGATTAAAAATTTCCCTTGATCTATGAATTGATTCCATAGGAAATGAGGGAGAGGCCGCCGGGCAGGAACACTGTTTGGGAGAAGCGGGCGAAAGCCTGATAAGAGATTGCTGATCCAAAAAAATGATATGGAGGATTTCACACAATGAGCAAGAAACTGGTATCTGACCTGCTGGTAGACTACCTGGAGCGCCGGGGCGTCACCAAGCTGTTCGGACTGTGCGGCCACACCG
>NZ_JANGBZ010000091.1:0-9400 GCF_024462915.1 Clostridium sp. DFI.5.61 | reverse complement strand
CCTGGAGCCGCGGCGGGCGCTGTCTCTCTCTTTTCGATCAGGATACGAATCTGACGGGCCGGGAGCTCATACCGGCTCCAGGGGCAGGGCCATCAGCTGGGCCATCTTCTCCCTGGCCGCTCCGTCCAGGGGCCGGAAGGGGGCGCGGCAGAAGCCGCAGTCCACCCCCCGCAGGGTCCAGCCGTATTTCATGGCGTTGAAAATGCCCAGCTTCACCGTCTCCTCCACCCGGAGGTTGATGGCGTGCTGCCAGCGGTAGGCCTGGGCCATGTCCCCCCGGTCAAAGGCGTCCCGCACCCGGTGGAACAGGGGGGCAAACAGGTTGACCGTGGTGCCGATGGTGGCGCAGGAGCCCATAGCCAGAGCTCCCAGCAGTTGCTCGTCAAAGCCGTTGATCAGGGCCTTGCCAGGGAATGCCTGCCCCGTCCGCTCCAGGCTGTACAGGTTGGTGGAGGTGTGCTTGATGCCTACGATGTTCTCGTTGGACAGCAACCGTCCCGCATTTTCCTTGCTGAACTCCACTCCGGTGAACTGGGGAATGTTATAGACGATGGCGGGCACATCGGGGATGGCCCGGATCACGTCCTCGTAGTAGCCCATGATCTCGTCCATGGAAAACTTATAGTAGTAGGGCGGGATCATGGACACCGCCAGGGCCCCGGCGGACATGGCGTGCCGGGCCAGGTCCACCACATCCCGGGTGCGGATGGTGCCTACATGGGAGATAACGGGCACCCGCCCGTCCGCCGCCTTGAGCACGTGCTCCAGCACCTGCTTGCGCTCCTCCAGGGTGAGCAGCAGCCCCTCCCCCGAGGACCCGCAGCAGTAGAAGCCCTCCGCGCCGTCCTGGATCTGGAGCTCCACGATGCGCTCCAGGGCCTCATAATTGACGCTCTCGTCCTCGTTGGTGGGGGTGATGAGGGCCGACCAGATCTTTTGGAACTGCTCCGGCTTCACGTTTACCATGCTGTCCAGCCCCCGTCGATCACCAGATTGGAACCCGTCATAAAGGAGGACGCCTGGGAGGCCAGGAAGATCAGGGCGCCGTTGTACTCATTCTCCTGAGACATGCGGCCCATGGGCATCCGGGCGCAGAAGTTGGCCTGGAAGATCTCGTCCTGGGTGTCCCGCCACACGCCGGCGGGGGTGAGGGTGTTGACCCGGATGCCCTGCTTGCCCCAGTAGGTGGCCAGGTAGCGGGTCAGGTTGTAGATGCCGGACTTGGCGGCAGAGTAGGCCACCGGCTTGATGAAGGGGACGCCGGTCATCTCCTTCTTATAGGCATAGATGTCCTGGATGGGAGAGAGCATGCCATAGATGGAGCCCACATTGATGATGGAGCCGCCCTTGCCCGCCTTGACCATCCGGGCGCCCACCGCCTGGCAGGCCAGGAAGGTGCCTACCAGGTTCACATCCACTACCTCCCGGAAAATCTCCTCCGGGAAGTTCTCAAAGGGACCGGACACCTCCGGAGGCGCAGAGGGCTGAGTGTCGATGCCGGCGTTGTTCACCAGCACATCAGGGGCGTCCCCCCAGACCGCTTCCATGTCGTCCAGGGCGGCGTTCATCTCCTCCTTCTTAGTGATGTCCACAGAGTAAAAACGCAGAGCGGAGGTCTTCAGGGCCTCCTCCCCCAGGGTCTTGGCGATGCGCTCGTCGTTGACGGTGCGGCCCCACACGGCCACCCTGGCGCCCCGCTTCCAGAGCTCCTGGACGAAATTCTTGCCGATCTGCCCCAGGCCGCCGGTGACGATGCAGATCTTATTTTCTACGCTGAACAGTTGATCGCTCATGATGTGATGTACTCCTCTCTAACAATTGGATGATTTGGAACAGGGGACGTTCTCAGCTCAGCAGGGCGTTTGGCAGGGCCGTAACGATCCCCGGTATATAGGTTACCAGAATCAGCGTTAAAATCAAGGGGACCAGGAAGGGCAGGATGGATCGATACAGCCGTTCCAGCTTCAGCTTGTTTACGTCGGAGATGACGAACAGGCACACGCCGAAGGGCGGGGTCACCTGACCGATCATCAGGTTGAGCACCACCATAACGCCGAAGTGGACCAGGTCCAGCCCCAGGCCGTTGGCAATGGGCAGCAGCACAGGGAGCATCAGGGTCAGGATGGCGCCGGGCTCCATCACCATGCCCAGGACGAGCAGCAGGACGTTGATGACCAGCAGGACCACGTTGGGATTGCTGCTGATGCCCAGGATCACATCAGCGAACTGGCGGGAGATGCCCTCCATTGCCATGACGTAGGTGAACAGGGTAGAGGTGCCGATGATGAACAGGGTGTTGGCAGAGGAGATGGCGGAGTCCTTCAGGCACTTCTTGAAGCTCTTCCAGTCCAGGGTCCGGTAGAGGAAGAGGGCGATCAGCAGGGAGTAGATAACCGCAATGGAAGACGCCTCTGTAGGGGTGAACCAGCCCACCACGAAGCCACACAGGATGATGACCGGGGTGATGAGGGCGGGGATGGATCCCAGGAACTGGCGGATCAGGGCCCGCAGGCGGAAGGGGTGGCGCTCATACCTGCGCACGATGGCAAAGTAAAGGACCATCACCATGAGCAGTACGCCCATCAGCAGGCCGGGCACCACGCCGCCCATGAACAGCTGGTCCACACTGACGCTGGCCACACTTCCGTAGATGATCAGGGGGATGGAGGGCGGGAAGATGGGTCCGATGACGGAGGAGGCCGCGGTGACGGCGCCGGCGAAGTCCTCGTCATAGCCGTTCTTTTTCATGGCCTCCATCTCAATGGCGCCCAAGCCGCCGGCGTCGGCCACAGCGGAGCCGGACATGCCGGCGAAAATGATGCTGGCCACCACGTTGGCATGGCCCAGGCCGCCGGGGATCCAGCCCACCAGCTCTTTGGCCGTATCAAAGATCTTCTCCGTGATCTTGCCTGCATTCATCAGGTTGCCCGCCAGAATGAACAGGGGCACTGCGATCAGCAGGAAAGAGTCGATGCCGCTGACCATCTTCTGGCCGATGACCACCAAGGGATACCCCAGAGACAGGCACCCCAGCACGGCGGAGGCGCCGATGGAGATGCTGATAGGGACACCAATGACCAGAAGGAGCACAAACGCTATCAGAAAAATTACCATATCCGTGTCCCTCCCTTATACCTGCGCCCGGCTGCCCCGGGCCTTTTCTGCCACGTGCTCCGCCATCTGCCGCAGAGACTCCAGCGCCATATAGGCTCCAGCCAGGCACATGGGGAAATACTGCACCGTATAGGGCACCGGGATAGGGAAGGTGGAATAGGTGCGGGTGCTGACATAGGGATACTGGGCGGCGAAGGCGACGACCATCACCACGCCCAGCAGCAGGCTGAACAGCTTGTTGGCGAAGTACAGCACCTCGTACACCGGGCCCTTGGTGCGGGCGACAAGGAAGTCCAGGCGCATCAGGCCGCTGTCCCGGTACAGGGGGATCAGGCCGATAAAGGCCATCCACAGGAAGAGGATGCCGCACAGCTGCACGTTCCCGCCAAAGGACTGGCCCAGGAAGTTACGGCGGAGCAGCTCCACCACGATGACCAGCACCAGGGCCGCAATGGTGAGCATGCAGATCACTTCCGCGCCCTTGGCCACCCCTTTGGATATCTTGTTACACAATTTCATACGATTTCTCCCCTCTACAAAGGACAGCTGCATAGGCAGGGGCCTATGCAGCTGTCAGCGCAGATTTTGTTTGGATCAGCGCACCTCCGCCAGGATGGCGTCCAGCAGCTCCTGGTCGTACCAGCTCTCATCCTTATACTGATCATAGTAGGCGTCGCCGCCCAGCGCGTCCTTGAAGGACTGGACATCAGGCTCGAAGTCGAACTCCACGCCGGCGTCCTGCAGAGTCTTGGTGGCGGTCTCGTTGTCGGCGGCGATGGTGTCAAAGCTGTACTTGGCAGCTGCCTTGGCCTGTTCCTTCAGGATCTCCTGTACGGCGGGGTCCAGGCCGTTCCAGGTGTTGGCGTTGGCGGCCATGGTGCAGCCCATCCACATGTAGTTGATGTTGGAGAAGTATTTGATGTCGTCATAAGTGGCGTTGGCGACCAGGTGATAGGTGGCATTATCCTGGGCCTCGGCGGTGCCATTGGACAGGGCCAGGGCCAGCTCAGGCAGAGCCAGGGCCACGGGGGTGGCGCCCAGAGCCTGCCACACGTCCAGGTACAGCTGGCTCTCAGGCACGCGGATCTTCAGGCCCTGCACGTCGGCGGCGGTGTGGACGGGCCGGTTGGTGGTGGAGATGTGGCGCATGCCGTTATCGCCCTCGGACAGGAAGACCAGGCCGAACTCCTCGAGGCCGGAGAAGATCTGCTCACCGATCTCGCTGTTGGTCACCTCATAAGCCTGCTCCGCGCTGTCAAACAGGAAGGGCAGGTCCAGCACCTTGGCTTTCTCATAGAAGGAGGTAAAACCGGAGGTGCCGGCAAAGATCAGGTCGATGGTGCCCATGCGGGTGGACTCGATAGATTCGGCGTCGCTGCCCAGCTCGTTGGAGTGGTGGACATCCAGGGTGATGGCGCCGTCAGAGGCCTCGTTCACCAGACGGGCGTACTCAATGATGGTCTTAGTGGGGACGGAGTTCTCGTTGCCGGGGGAATAGATGGTCAGCTCAATGGGCTCGATGCCGCCGGAGGCGGGAGTGCTGGCGGCTGGAGTGCTGGTGCCGGCATTGGCGGAGCTGCCGCCGGCTGGAGTGCTGTTGTTTCCGCAGGCAGCCAGGGAAAAGGCCATGGCGCCGGCCAGCACAAGGGAAGCAAGTTTTTTCATTACAGGATCCTCCTTATCGTTGTGTCCGAAGCTACATACCACCGTCCTCCCTTTCGTCAGACGGACGATTGTATGACATCTGACTATAGTATATTAAGACTGTATTAAGATGTCAATGGAAAAAGCCGACAAAATTCCTCTCTCATTTTTGTGCTAATTTCCGCTCTGCTCTCTCTTTTTCTCAAATTTCTCAACATATTGTACAAAGCCGGTTTTCCCCTGGACCCCGCCCGTCTTCCTGGCACGTCCAAAACACCGCTGCCTGAGCCGGACCGTGTCCTCTTCTCTGCCGGGACACAGAAGAAATCCCCCAGCCGCACCGGTACGGCTGGGGGTCTCAAACTGCCGGGCTGGGCAGTTCCGATTATTTTGTCTCGTGTCCCGGGGCATGGATGTTCTGGGTCAGATCCTCCTGGACCTTGTCCAGATGGGCCCGCATCTCCCGCTCCGCCTGGGCGGCATCCCGGGCCAGGATGGCGTTCATAATATTGCTGTGGGGCATGACCGCGTTCTTCACGTTCTGCTCCACCTGGAAGGTCTTGCTGCGGAAGGTCTGCATTCCCTGGCACACATGGCTGTTGATCTCGATCATCAGTGCGTTCCCGCTGCTCTCCACAATGGCGCTGTGGAACTGCTCGTCCAGGCGGCCGATCATAGCCGCGTCCCCCTCCTGAATGGCACTTAGGAAGCTGCGGTGGATGTTCTCCAGGCGGCGGATATCCTCGGTGTTGCACCGCTCCGCCATCCGCCGGGCCGCCATAGGCTCCAGCGCCGTGCGGATCTCGATGGAGTCCCGCAGCTCCCGCTCGTTCTCCACCAGCCAGTCGATGGCCCCGATATCCCGCTCTGCAGGGTTCTCCGCCACAAAGGCTCCCCGTCCCGGCTTGATCTCCACCACACCCTTGGCCTGGAGCAGCCGGAATGCCTCCCGCACAGTGCCACGGCCCACTCCCAGGCGCTGGCACAGCTCCATCTCCGGCGGCAGCTTTTTCCCAGGCTGATACTGCTCCTCCTGGATCAGCTCTCTGATCCTCTCCTCTACCTGCTGGACAATGGGGACCCTGGAAATGGGTTCCATATGCCTCACCTCCGCCTGTCTTTTGGGCATGTCATTGTTTTTATTCTACAACCCGATACCCTATACGTCAAGGATTTCTTTCTTTTGTATGACAATTATTGTTCTTTGTATGACATTTTTCTCTTTTCATCTCCCATCCCCAGCTCTTGCCAAGGCCGGAAAAAGCGTCTACAATAGAAAAAAGACACCTGCCGCCGGGTCCCGGTCCGGCCCGCTCAGAAAGGAGCCCGCCATGAAACCCAGAGCCTACTATCAGCCCTATCAGTCCGGCCTGCTGCTGGCCCAGGCCTTCTCCCCCTCCAAGACGCCCCTGCTCCGCATGGAGCACCTGCGCCAGCTGGACTTTCCCATCAGCCGGGAGATCTCCTACGAGCGCACCGTGGATGAATTCCTCCTCCAGCTGGCGGTAAATGATGCCCTGCGGGCCCTGCGCAGCCGGAAGGACATGGTGATCCTCCTCAACGAGGAGGGCGCCCTCATCCGGGAGGATTGGCACTGGTCCCTGCTCTTCACCCCCAACCGCAGCGAGAAGCGGACCCTGGGTGACTCCTCCGACCTCTATCAGGTCCTGTGCAGCCTGGCTCAGCGCCGGCAGGACGGTGAGGTCTGCCGGGTGGCGGTGCCCGACCGGAGCCTGAAGACCCTGGTCTCCGGTTCCGACCCCTTCTGCATCCTGGACGAGTTCTGCAAATCTCAGCCCGGGGGCTATCTGGCAGTGGCCCAGAACATCGTGCTGGAGGGGACGGACCACCTGTTCCGCCATGTCCCCGTCTGCCGCTACCGGGTTCTGTCTACGGTAGACCTGGGGGAGATCGAGAACTACCACGCCATCAAGACCCTGCTGGACGAGTACATCTATGCATATGACCACCGGGACGCAGGGGAGGACGCCCCCAAGCCAATCTCCATCGCCGTCTTCGGACCTCCTGGCTCCGGCAAGTCCTTCGGCGTCAAGCAGATCGCCCTGAGCCGGGGCAGGTTCCGCATCACCTCCCTGAACCTGTCCCAGTACGACTCGGTCCCCCAGCTCTTCCACGCCCTCCATCAGGCTCTGCGCTATGAAGACGGGCTGATCCCCCTGATCTTCTTCGACGAGTTTGACTCCGAGCTGGGCGGGGTCTCCCGGGGCTGGCTGAAGTATTTCCTGGCCCCCATGCAGGACGGGGAATACACCCTGGACGGCAGCCCCCTGCCCATCCCGGGGGCGGTCTTTGTCTTTGCGGGTGCCACCGCCTCCTCCTTCTCGGAATTTCTTCCCCAGGCCCCGGAGGACGTGCACCGCTTCCAGGCCATCAAGGGCCCCGATTTCGTCAGCCGCCTCAAAGGCATCCTGGACATCAAGGGCCCCAACCCCACCTGCGTTACCGACAAAAAGCACATCATCCGCCGTGCTATGCTGCTGCGCAGCCTGATCCTGAAAAACGTGAAGGGTATCTGCCACCCGGATACTGGACGGGTGGACATCTCCCGGGGCCTGCTGTGCGCTCTGCTGAGGGTGTCGGAGTACCGCCATGGGGCCCGGTCCATTGAATTTATCCTGGGTATGAGCCGGCTGGCTGGCGCAAGCCGGTACACCCCCTCCTGCCTTCCCCTGGCTGCCCAGCTGGACATCCATGTGGATGTCCAGGACTTTATGCGCAAGCTGTCCTTTGAGCAGATGATGGGGGAGGCGGTGGAACAGTACGCCTTCACTGCCCACGAGAAGTACCGCCAGAAGCACCTGGCCGACGCCCAGGCCCGGGGTGCCACCCCCAAGGAGCTCTCCCTGGTGCGGCAGGAACCGGAGATGGCGGACTGGAGCGACCTGGACGAGTTCTACAAGGAGGGCCACCGCTCCCAGATCCGCTATCTGGGGGAGCGGCTGGAGTCTTTCAACATGAGCATCGGCCTGCGCCCCGTCCTTCCCGGGGCCGCGGACACCATCATGGATCTCTACGGCCCAGTGTTGGAACAGCTCTCTGAGCTGGAGCACGAGCGCTGGATGAAGGACAAGCGGGCTGACGGCTGGCGCTACGGCAAGCGGGACAGCGAGCTGAAACTCCACCCAGACATGCGGCCCTATCAGGAGCTGGATGAGTCCACCAAGGAGTTCATCCGGATGTCCGTCCGCAACGTCCCCGACTACCTGAAAGAGATCGGCTACGAGCTGTACCGGAAGTCCTTCTGAGTTTTTTTTGCAGTTCGGCTGTTTTTCTGGTATGGATCTCTTTTCCCAGGCAATACTACTGCTGAGGTGAGATTTTATGCCTAAGAACAGCCAGCAGGACCAAAAGCAGGCCCGGCAGAAGAAGAACAGCAAGGGCGCCCAGGCCCAGGGCACGCAGTGCCGGGACCGGGATCAGCGCCAGTCCTCCGACCCCGCGATGTGAAAAACCGGCGGCTGCCCATAGGCAGCCGCCGGTTTCCGCTTTTCAGCGCCTCTCCTGGTATCCTTTCCCTCCAGGTCCGGCCTGTGCTCCTTTCGGCCAGCTTCCCCTCCCCTTTCCCGGAAAAAGGGTGCGGTCACGCCTGTCACCCCTCTCCCGTCCCCGGAATAGGATAGGGCAGCCCAAACCGAAAGGAGGAAAGCCGAGCTTGTTCGGCTCTTCATATGGAATCCTTCCACTGCTTCTCTTCCGAACCCTTCTCCCCCGACGCCGCCCAGTCCCGTGCCTCCAGCGGCCAGACCCCTGTGATCCCCCTGCCTGACCCCGGAGAGGGCGGTCCTGTGGCGCCCGACATCGGGGGTACTCCGGTGATCCCTCTCCCAAATCCGGGAGAGGGCGGTCCCGTGGCCCCAGGAGGCGACATCGGCATGGTCCCCGGCTGGCCCCGTTGGAGCAGCATCCGCTTTCTCAACGCGGCCCGCTCCTATCCCCCCTTCCGCATCTTCATCGGCAGCACGCTGGCGGTTCGCTCTCTGGAGTTCACCGCAGTCTCCTCTTACCGCCGGATGGCTTCCGGATACCGGTCCGTCACCGTGTCGGGCCAGGACGGCTACATCTACCTGCAAAAGACCCTGCCCTTCCAGGACAACGCCCCTGTCACCGTAGCAGTGGTCCAGACCGCCGGCGGCCTGGACCTGGTCCCCATCTCCGATGTGTGCTGCCCCCCCACCGGCGCTCTGTCCAACTTCCGGATGAGCAACCTGGCCTACAACAGCCAGCCCCTGGACCTCCTTCTTGCCGACGGCCGGGTGGTCTATACCGACGTGCAATTCAAGGAGACCACCTATTTCAAGCAGATCCGCCCCGGGACCTACCAGTTCTATCTGGCGGAGACCAACCTTCTCCCCATGCCCAGCTACCTGGACATCGAAACCATGGACTCCGCCTTCATCGGGATGGCGCCCCCCTTCTCTGCCTTGGCCTCCCTCCAGCTGGAGGCGGCGCCCAGGTCCACCTACACCCTGTATGTCCTCAGCGGGGGCTCCGGCTCCAACGAGATCCAGACCCTGGTGGTGACAGACCGCTGACTCTCCCGGCAGACAAAGGTCCTGCCTTTCCAGTAAAGGCCCCGCTGAGGACATACAGGGTGTAGGTGGACCTGGGCGCCGCCTCCAGC
>NZ_JANGBZ010000090.1:0-9750 GCF_024462915.1 Clostridium sp. DFI.5.61 | reverse complement strand
CCCCCCCCCCCCCCCCCCCCCCCCCCCGCCCCGCCCCCCCCCCCCCCCCCCCCCGGGGGCAGTTTTCTCTCCTGTTTCAGAAAAAGGGCATCTTTTTTCTGCCCGCGCATATAGATCCATAAGGGACCGCGCACGTTCCGTGCGGCCCGCTCTGCGCCGGGAGGTGAGCCCCATGGGCCGTCTGTTCTCCAGAAGAAAATACCGGGACTTGATGCTGGGTCTGGCTCTGCTGTGCGCTGTTCTGGCCCTGATGCGCTGGCCCCAGGAGAGCATGGCCGCCGCCCGGGACGGGCTGGCCCTGTGCGGCAATGTGATCATCCCCTCCCTTTTTCCCTTCTTTGTCCTCTCCTCCCTGGTGGTAGAGCTGGGGATGAGCCGCTACCTGGGCCGTCTGCTGGAGGGGGTCATGGCCCCCCTGTTCCGGGTGGGGGGCGCCTGCTCCTCCGCCCTCGCCCTGGGCTTTGTGGGGGGCTACCCGGTGGGGGCCCGCACTGCCATCGCCCTATACGAGAACGGCCAGTGCTCCAAAACAGAGGCAGAACGGCTGCTGGCCTTCTGCAACAATTCAGGTCCCGCCTTTATCCTGGGGGTGGTGGGCACCGGGATCTTCGCCAGCAGCCGTGCGGGGCTGCTCCTCTATCTGGCACATATCGCCGCTTCCCTGTGCGTAGGCCTGCTCTTCCGCTTCTACCGGCCCGGCGAGGGACCCCGGCCGGGACGACATGCGGCCCCCCAGTTCCAGGCAGCCAGCTTCCCCGTGGCCTTCACCCACTCCATCACCGGGGCCCTGTCCTCCACCCTGAACATCTGTGCCTTCGTGCTGTTTTTCACGGTGGTCATCCGGATGCTCTTTCTCTCCGGCGTCATGGGCGCTCTGGCCGGCGGGGCGGCCGCTCTGCTCTCCCCCCTGGGGCTGGATCAGGCATGGGCTCAGCGGCTCATCACCGGCCTGTTGGAGCTCTCCTCCGGGGTCTCCTCCCTCACCGGAGCGGGCACGGTGACCGGCCGGCTGTCCATGGCCGCCTTCATGCTGGGGTGGGCCGGCCTCTCTGTCCACTGCCAGGTGCTGGCCTTTCTGGGAGACAGCGGCCTGTCCCTGCGGACCTACCTCACCGGCAAGCTGCTTCATGGCGGCCTCTCCGCCCTTTTCACTGCCCTGCTGGTCCGCCGCTTCCCCCTGGAGGCGCCGGTCTCCTCCTACCTGGCGGAACAGGTGGAGGGCATCGCCAGCCTGGACTTTCAGCGTGCCCTAACCATCTCCACCGCGGCCGCCTGGGGCGTCTGGCTGCTCTTTGTGGCACTGGCCGTCTATATGGTGAAAAAAAGCAGTGGAAAACCCAGGCCAAAGAGAGTATAATGGTCCCAACAACGCATTGGGAGGGACCTTCATGGGCCTGTTTCAAAAAAAGATCGAACCCCGCTGCACCTACTGCGCCCGTGGGCGCGCCCTGAGCGAGGATCAGGTGATCTGCGACCGGAAGGGGGTCATGTCTGCCGGTTCCAGCTGCCGATCCTTCAAGTACGACCCATTGAAACGGGTCCCTCCCCGCCCGGCTAAGGCGGATTTCTCCAGGCTGAAGGACGAGGATTTTGTCCTCTGAACCTGGACGTTCTCAGGAGCCTGCCAGCCAGGCAATGGGCGGAGAGACTGTCATTCCCGAGGTACACGCCCTTGGAAATGACGAAATCAAACTTTTATTCCGTCGCCTGCGGGTGGCGGAATTCCTCACAGGAGAGCTTTTTCCACAAGCCGAGGCGGCCTCCGCATCTGCGGAGGCCGCCCTGTTCTTGTTCCACCGCTGCTCTCCCGGCCGGGAGCCGGGCCCTTACAGCATCTTGTACAGCATGGCAGCCCCTACCACTCCGGCGTCGTTGCCCAGGGAGGCTCTCTCCAGGCGCGGCGGCTTGGACTTGTCAAAGCAGCCCGCCAGCACCAGCCCCCGCAGGGGGTCCAGCAGCAGGTCGTCCTCTGCGTTGCTGATGCCGCCGCCCAGGCAGATGATCTCCGGCTGGAGGATGTTCACCAGGTTGATCAGGCCGATGGACAGCCCCTCGAGATAGCGGTGAAGCACCTTCTTTGCCGACAGGTCCCCCAGCCGGGCAGCCTGGAAAGGGATGCGCCCGTCCACGCGGAAGCGGTCCCCCTGGCACAGCTCCCACATCACGCTGCCCGGGTCCCGCTCCATGGCCTCCTGGGCAATACGGATCAGGGCAGTAGCGGAGCCGTACTGCTCCCAGCATCCCCGGTTCCCGCAGCCGCACAGCACGCCGTTGGGCCGGATGATCATGTGGCCCACCTCCAGCCCGGACTGGGCGAAGCCGGTGTACAGCTTGCCGCCCACCACCAGGCCGCCTCCGATGCCGGTGCCCAGGGTGACCACCACTGCGGGGTCGCAGTCCTTGGCCGCGCCGGCCCAGTACTCACCGATAGCGGCGCAGTTGGCGTCGTTGCCCAGATAGACGGGCACGTCCCACTCCGCCTGGAACATCTCCCGGATGGGAGTGTTGTCAAAGGGCATGTTGGGAGTCTGGATCACATAGCCCGTCTTGTTGTCCACCAGACCGGGCAGGCCCAGGCCCACTGCCTTGATCTGATCTGCGGCGAAGCCCCCTACCTCCGCCGCCTGCTGGGCCAGCTGGGCGGACTGGCGGCACAGCTCTGCCGGGTCCCACGCCTTGTTCACCGGACGGCTCACCTTGTTGATGATCTTTCCCGCTCCATTGGTCAGTCCGGCCACCATGTTGGTGCCGCCGATGTCAAGCCCGATATACATCTCATTCATCTCCCACACCCATCTTCCGGGCAAAATGTTGATCCATTCTTCTGGTCAGCTCCAGCGCCGCGTTGTGGCCCATCTTGCGGTTGCGGTTGTTCATGGCCGCCACCTCCACGATGCTGGCCAGGTTCCGGCCCGGCTTCACCGGGATGGTCAGGGCGGGCAGCTGCACCCCCAGGATCTCGGTGTAGGTGTTCTCCAGGCCCAGGCGGTCATAGACTGCGGTGTCATCCCAGGGCTCCAGCTTGATGACCATATCGATCTCCTGATTCATCTTGATGGCCCCCATGCCGAACAGGCGGCGTACATCGATGACCCCGATGCCCCGCAGCTCCATGTAGTGGCGGATCAGCTCCGGGGCGGAAGCCACCAGGGTGCCATGGTTGGTCTCCTTGATCTCCACCGCGTCGTCCGCGATGATGCGGTGGCCGCGCTTGATCAGCTCGATGGCCACCTCGCTCTTGCCCACGCCGGACTCTCCCTGGAAGAGCACCCCCTCGCCGTAGATCTCCATCATCACGCCTGACCGGGTGATCCGGGGAGCCAGATGGTTGTAGAGACTGCCGATGAGAGAGCTCATAAAAGCCGAGGTCTGCTCCTGGGTGCGCAGCACGGTGCGCCCGTATTTCTGGGCCATCTCCATACACTCTGGGAACGGGTCGATGCCCCGGGTATAGATCAGGGCAGGCACCGGGTAGGAGAGCAGTCGGTCAAAGCTCTCCCGGCGCCGCTCTTCACTCATGCCGCTGACATAGGTAGTCTCGGTCAGTCCCATCACCAGCAGGCGCTTGGTGTCAAAATGCTCAAAAAAGCCGGACAGCGGAAGTCCGGGGCGGTTTACGTCCAGGGTCCGCAGCGGGATATTCTGGTAGTCCTCTCCCTCGTGGAGGAGCTCCAGGTGGAATTCCTTGATGATCTCGCCCAGACGGACGCTGTTTTGGGTCTCTGTCACAGGGTGCACCCCTCTCCTATATTCTGGTTCTGGATTAGTATAGCTCATTTCCACCCGGCACGCAAGAGAACAGCCGTTTTTTCTTGTCCTATTTTACACAGGCAGGAGATGCTGCCCTCTCCTTTTTCGTCAAAACTGCCAGAGCGTGCCCGTAAAATTTTCAGGGGCGGCCGGCCACAGGCTGCCCCTGCCCTTCCACTCCTGAGAATAAGCGGAGTTTTTGAAAAAAACTCTTGCATTTTCACGCAACATCTGGTATTATATCAGTCGATGCTTCTATAAGCGTACTCTCATAGCGAGGAGGTAAGCAACATGGCTAAATGCGAATTCTGCGACAAGGGCGTCACCTTTGGCATCCAGGTCTCCCACTCCCACCGCCGTTCCAACCGTGTCTGGAAGCCCAATGTGAAGCGCGTGAAGGCGATCGTGAAGGGCACTCCTACCCACGTGTACGTCTGCACCAGATGCCTCCGTTCCGGTAAGGTCACCCGCGCTGTGTGATTGGAATAAGGCTGACAAAAAACCTCTGTACCACACGGTACAGAGGTTTTCTCTTTACACCGGGGATGCCTCCAGCTCCTCCAGATCTGTCCGCTCCACCAGGAAGGCCATGAAGGAGCGCCGGGTGACGATCCCGCAGAAGCAGTTCCGGTCGTCCACGATGGGGATGAAGTTCTGCCGCAGAAGCGCCTGGGCCACCTGATCCGGAGTGGCCCGGATACCCAGCGGCGGGCAGAAGTCCGGGCGGAGAAGGCCCCCGATGCGGTACTTCTCGTGAGCCTTCCTGTCGGTGGTACCCACAGCCAAAATATGACGCAGGAAGTCCCCCTCTGTGATGCTGCCCAGGTATTCTCCCTGGTCATTCAGCACCGGGATGGCGGTGTATCCATGCTGCCGCAGCAGCTCCAGTCCCTGACGCACCGTGTCCCCTGTATGTAAAAACACGGTCAGAGCCTTGGGAGTCATGATCTTGATGATATTCATATTGGTCTCCTTGCAGTTTCGTATCGATACCCAGTCTGAGAAATCTCCCCAGCCGTTCTCCGCATCTCGGCCTGCGGCCTCTTTCCTTCTATCATAAAGGAAACGCCTCCCTTTTGCAACTGTTCTCTGTAGGATATTCTAAAAAGGGCCTGGGCGGCTGTGCACAGCCGCCCAGGCCCTTTTTAGAATATCCTACAGAGAACAGTTGCAAAAGGGAGGCGTTTCCTTTATGATAGAAGGAAAGAGGCCGCAGGCCGAGATGCGGAGAACGGCTGGGGAGATTTCTCAGACTGGGTATCGATACGAAACTGCAAGGAGACCAATATGAATATCATCAAGATCATGACTCCCAAGGCTCTGACCGTGTTTTTACATACAGGGGACACGGTGCGTCAGGGACTGGAGCTGCTGCGGCAGCATGGATACACCGCCATCCCGGTGCTGAATGACCAGGGAGAATACCTGGGCAGCATCACAGAGGGGGACTTCCTGCGTCATATTTTGGCTGTGGGTACCACCGACAGGAAGGCTCACGAGAAGTACCGCATCGGGGGCCTTCTCCGCCCGGACTTCTGCCCGCCGCTGGGTATCCGGGCCACTCCGGATCAGGTGGCCCAGGCGCTTCTGCGGCAGAACTTCATCCCCATCGTGGACGACCGGAACTGCTTCTGCGGGATCGTCACCCGGCGCTCCTTCATGGCCTTCCTGGTGGAGCGGACAGATCTGGAGGAGCTGGAGGCATCCCCGGTGTAAAGAGAAAACCTCTGTACCGTGTGGTACAGAGGTTTTTTGTCAGCCTTATTCCAATCACACAGCGCGGGTGACCTTACCGGAACGGAGGCATCTGGTGCAGACGTACACGTGGGTAGGAGTGCCCTTCACGATCGCCTTCACGCGCTTCACATTGGGCTTCCAGACACGGTTGGAACGGCGGTGGGAGTGGGAGACCTGGATGCCAAAGGTGACGCCCTTGTCGCAGAATTCGCATTTAGCCATGTTGCTTACCTCCTCGCTATGAGAGTACGCTTATAGAAGCATCGACTGATATAATACCAGATGTTGCGTGAAAATGCAAGAGTTTTTTTCAAAAACTCCGCTTATTCTCAGGAGTGGAAGGGCAGGGGCAGCCTGTGGCCGGCCGCCCCTGAAAATTTTACGGGCACGCTCTGGCAGTTTTGACGAAAAAGGAGAGGGCAGCATCTCCTGCCTGTGTAAAATAGGACAAGAAAAAACGGCTGTTCTCTTGCGTGCCGGGTGGAAATGAGCTATACTAATCCAGAACCAGAATATAGGAGAGGGGTGCACCCTGTGACAGAGACCCAAAACAGCGTCCGTCTGGGCGAGATCATCAAGGAATTCCACCTGGAGCTCCTCCACGAGGGAGAGGACTACCAGAATATCCCGCTGCGGACCCTGGACGTAAACCGCCCCGGACTTCCGCTGTCCGGCTTTTTTGAGCATTTTGACACCAAGCGCCTGCTGGTGATGGGACTGACCGAGACTACCTATGTCAGCGGCATGAGTGAAGAGCGGCGCCGGGAGAGCTTTGACCGACTGCTCTCCTACCCGGTGCCTGCCCTGATCTATACCCGGGGCATCGACCCGTTCCCAGAGTGTATGGAGATGGCCCAGAAATACGGGCGCACCGTGCTGCGCACCCAGGAGCAGACCTCGGCTTTTATGAGCTCTCTCATCGGCAGTCTCTACAACCATCTGGCTCCCCGGATCACCCGGTCAGGCGTGATGATGGAGATCTACGGCGAGGGGGTGCTCTTCCAGGGAGAGTCCGGCGTGGGCAAGAGCGAGGTGGCCATCGAGCTGATCAAGCGCGGCCACCGCATCATCGCGGACGACGCGGTGGAGATCAAGGAGACCAACCATGGCACCCTGGTGGCTTCCGCCCCGGAGCTGATCCGCCACTACATGGAGCTGCGGGGCATCGGGGTCATCGATGTACGCCGCCTGTTCGGCATGGGGGCCATCAAGATGAATCAGGAGATCGATATGGTCATCAAGCTGGAGCCCTGGGATGACACCGCAGTCTATGACCGCCTGGGCCTGGAGAACACCTACACCGAGATCCTGGGGGTGCAGCTGCCCGCCCTGACCATCCCGGTGAAGCCGGGCCGGAACCTGGCCAGCATCGTGGAGGTGGCGGCCATGAACAACCGCAACCGCAAGATGGGCCACAACGCGGCGCTGGAGCTGACCAGAAGAATGGATCAACATTTTGCCCGGAAGATGGGTGTGGGAGATGAATGAGATGTATATCGGGCTTGACATCGGCGGCACCAACATGGTGGCCGGACTGACCAATGGAGCGGGAAAGATCATCAACAAGGTGAGCCGTCCGGTGAACAAGGCGTGGGACCCGGCAGAGCTGTGCCGCCAGTCCGCCCAGCTGGCCCAGCAGGCGGCGGAGGTAGGGGGCTTCGCCGCAGATCAGATCAAGGCAGTGGGCCTGGGCCTGCCCGGTCTGGTGGACAACAAGACGGGCTATGTGATCCAGACTCCCAACATGCCCTTTGACAACACTCCCATCCGGGAGATGTTCCAGGCGGAGTGGGACGTGCCCGTCTATCTGGGCAACGACGCCAACTGCGCCGCTATCGGTGAGTACTGGGCCGGCGCGGCCAAGGACTGCGACCCCGCAGTGGTGGTCACCCTGGGCACCGGCATCGGAGGCGGCCTGGTGGTGGGCGGCAAGCTGTACACCGGCTTCGCCCAGTCCGGGCTGGAGGTGGGCCACATGATCATCCGGCCCAACGGCGTGCTGTGCGGCTGCGGGAACCGGGGATGCTGGGAGCAGTACGGCTCCGCTACTGCCCTGATCCGTATTGCCCAGGAGGCCATGGAGCGGGACCCGGGCAGCGTGATGTGGGAGCTGTGCCAGGGGGACCGCTTCCGCGTGGACGGGCGCATCCCTTTCCAGGCTGCCCGGCTGGGGGACCTGTCGGCAAAGAAGGTGCTTCACCGCTATCTCGAGGGGCTGTCCATCGGCCTGATCAACCTGGTGAACATCCTCCAGCCGGAGATCATCTGCCTGGGCGGCGGCATCAGCAACGCAGAGGACGACCTGCTGCTGGACCCCCTGCGGGGGCTGGTGCTGGCGGGCTGCTTTGACAAGTCCAAGCCGCCGCGCCTGGAGAGAGCCTCCCTGGGCAACGACGCCGGAGTGGTAGGGGCTGCCATGCTGTACAAGATGCTGTAAGGGCCCGGCTCCCGGCCGGGAGAGCAGCGGTGGAACAAGAACAGGGCGGCCTCCGCAGATGCGGAGGCCGCCTCGGCTTGTGGAAAAAGCTCTCCTGTGAGGAATTCCGCCACCCGCAGGCGACGGAATAAAAGTTTGATTTCGTCATTTCCAAGGGCGTGTACCTCGGGAATGACAGTCTCTCCGCCCATTGCCTGGCTGGCAGGCTCCTGAGAACGTCCAGGTTCAGAGGACAAAATCCTCGTCCTTCAGCCTGGAGAAATCCGCCTTAGCCGGGCGGGGAGGGACCCGTTTCAATGGGTCGTACTTGAAGGATCGGCAGCTGGAACCGGCAGACATGACCCCCTTCCGGTCGCAGATCACCTGATCCTCGCTCAGGGCGCGCCCACGGGCGCAGTAGGTGCAGCGGGGTTCGATCTTTTTTTGAAACAGGCCCATGAAGGTCCCTCCCAATGCGTTGTTGGGACCATTATACTCTCTTTGGCCTGGGTTTTCCACTGCTTTTTTTCACCATATAGACGGCCAGTGCCACAAAGAGCAGCCAGACGCCCCAGGCGGCCGCGGTGGAGATGGTTAGGGCACGCTGAAAGTCCAGGCTGGCGATGCCCTCCACCTGTTCCGCCAGGTAGGAGGAGACCGGCGCCTCCAGGGGGAAGCGGCGGACCAGCAGGGCAGTGAAAAGGGCGGAGAGGCCGCCATGAAGCAGCTTGCCGGTGAGGTAGGTCCGCAGGGACAGGCCGCTGTCTCCCAGAAAGGCCAGCACCTGGCAGTGGACAGAGAGGCCGGCCCACCCCAGCATGAAGGCGGCCATGGACAGCCGGCCGGTCACCGTGCCCGCTCCGGTGAGGGAGGAGACCCCGGAGGAGAGCTCCAACAGGCCGGTGATGAGCCGCTGAGCCCATGCCTGATCCAGCCCCAGGGGGGAGAGCAGAGCGGCCGCCCCGCCGGCCAGAGCGCCCATGACGCCGGAGAGAAAGAGCATCCGGATGACCACCGTGAAAAACAGCACGAAGGCACAGATGTTCAGGGTGGAGGACAGGGCCCCGGTGATGGAGTGGGTGAAGGCCACGGGGAAGCTGGCTGCCTGGAACTGGGGGGCCGCATGTCGTCCCGGCCGGGGTCCCTCGCCGGGCCGGTAGAAGCGGAAGAGCAGGCCTACGCACAGGGAAGCGGCGATATGTGCCAGATAGAGGAGCAGCCCCGCACGGCTGCTGGCGAAGATCCCGGTGCCCACCACCCCCAGGATAAAGGCGGGACCTGAATTGTTGCAGAAGGCCAGCAGCCGTTCTGCCTCTGTTTTGGAGCACTGGCCGTTCTCGTATAGGGCGATGGCAGTGCGGGCCCCCACCGGGTAGCCCCCCACAAAGCCCAGGGCGAGGGCGGAGGAGCAGGCGCCCCCCACCCGGAACAGGGGGGCCATGACCCCCTCCAGCAGACGGCCCAGGTAGCGGCTCATCCCCAGCTCTACCACCAGGGAGGAGAGGACAAAGAAGGGAAAAAGGGAGGGGATGATCACATTGCCGCACAGGGCCAGCCCGTCCCGGGCGGCGGCCATGCTCTCCTGGGGCCAGCGCATCAGGGCCAGAACAGCGCACAGCAGAGCCAGACCCAGCATCAAGTCCCGGTATTTTCTTCTGGAGAACAGACGGCCCATGGGGCTCACCTCCCGGCGCAGAGCGGGCCGCACGGAACGTGCGCGGTCCCTTATGGATCTATATGCGCGGGCAGAAAAAAGATGCCCTTTTTCTGAAACAGGAGAGAAAACTGCCCCCGGGGGGGGGGGGGGGGGGGGGCGGGGCGGGGGGGGGGGGGGGGGGGGGGGGGGG
>NZ_JANGBZ010000009.1:0-91527 GCF_024462915.1 Clostridium sp. DFI.5.61 | reverse complement strand
CAAGGTCGTTGCCTCCGTTGAAGAATGCCATGACCCCGCCCACATTGGGCAGGTCGGTTTGCAGCTGTGCCAGCGCCTGGGCCGCCACAGCGGAGGCCGTGACCGCGTCGGCGTTGATGCCGGAAACCGCTTCGGCATAGGACTTCATAGCGGCCCCAAAGGGCACGATGCCCTCCGAGAATACCCCAAGGTCATTGCCGCCGGTAAAGAACTCCATAAGCCCGCCCACCTGGGGAAGGGCCGCCTGGAGCTGTGCCAGGGATTGAGCGGCAGTGGCAGAGGCCTCTACCGCGCTGGAGTCGATGCCGGCCACCGACTCGCCGTAGGCTTTCATCGCTTCGCCGAAGGGGATGATGCCCTCGGAAAATTTCCCAAGGTCATTCCCGCCGGTGAAGAATTCCATGATGCCGCCTACATTGGGGAGGGACGCCTGGAGCCGGGACAGCGCCTGAGCCGCAGTAGCGGAGGCGGATACCGCCCCGGCATCGATGCCGGATACGGCGTTTCCGTAGGAATTCATGGCCTCGCCGAAGGAGAGAATCCCCTCCGCGAACAGGCCAAGATCGTTGCCCCCGGTAAAGAAGCTCATCACCCCTCCCACATGGGGAAGAGATGCCTGGAGCTCTGCCAGGGCCTGGGCGGCGGTAATAGAGGCGGATACCGCCCCCGCGTCCATTCCGCTCACCGCGTCGGCATAGGCCTTCATGCCCTCTCCAAAGGGGAGAAGGCCGTTTGCGAAGGTCTCCAGGTCGTTGCCGCCGGTAAAGAAATCCACCACGCCGCCAATATTGGGCAGCGAGGCTTGCAGCTCCGCAAGGGCCTTCGCCGCAGTGGCGGAGGCGGTTACGGCTGCGCTGTCCATGCCGGTCACGCTGTCGGAGTAGGCCTTCATCGCCTCCCCGAAGGGCACCAGCTGTTCCCCGAAGGTCTCAAGGTCGTTGTCGCCTGTGAAGAAGGCCACCAGGCCCCCGGTGTTGGGCAAGGTGTTTGCCAGCTCCACCAGGGTCTGTCCGGCGACCGCCGAGCTGGCGACCGCGTCGGTATCTAGCCCCGTCACCTCCTGGGCATAGCTTTTGATGGACGCCCCGAAGGACACCAGCTGCTCGCCGAAGGTGGCAAGGTCGTTGTCGCCAGCGAAGAAGGCTACGGCTCCGCCGGTGTTGGGCAAAGTAGCCGCCAGCTCCGACATGGCCTGTCCGGCAATGGCGGAATTGGTGACCGCCTCCACATCAAGCCCCTTGACCGCGTCGGAATAGGCTTTGATGGCCGCTCCGAAGGGTACGAGCTGTTCGCCGAAGTCGTCCATGTCGTTGTTGCCGGCAAAGAAGCCCACCGCCCCTCCTGTGTTGGGGAGGGTGGCAGCCAGCTCCGCCATGGCCTTACCGGCGATGGCAGCATTTTGAACCGCGTCGGTGTCCAGCCCCTTGATGCTTGCGGCGAACTTCATCATGGAGCCGCCGAAGCCCACAAGCTGGTCGCCGAAGGACCCCATGTCGTTCTCTCCGGCAAAGAATCCCGCGATGCCGCCGCTGTTGGGCAGGGTCGCGGCCATCTCAGCCAGGGTCTTTCCAGCGATTGCCGCCGTGCTGACCAGGTCGCCGTCCAGTCCGGTAATGCTGTGGGAGAATTTCTTCATGGCCTCGCCGAAGGGCACCAGCTCCTCGGCAAAGGTGGAAAGGGACGAGCCGCCGGTGAGCCAGGAGGTCAGACCCTCCAGCAAATCGGCCGCCGTAATCAGCATGATCGCCCCGGTGAGGGCCTTGACGCCCTCCAGCATGGCCGGGTCGATACCTCTTGCCCCGTCGATAAAGGGCTGTATGTTGGTCATAAAGGCTGCCAGGTCCATGCCGATCTGGGGGAAGGAGCCGGATACCCCGCTCATAAATCCGCCCACGATGCCGCCGATAAAGCCGCCAATGGCGTTCCCGATGGTCTGCAAGAGCTGACCACCCTCGCTGATGAGCCACTCCAGGCCGGGGATCTGCGCCAGCGCGCCCACCGCCGCCAGAACAATGGCCAGCTCTGCGATGACAACGCCCAGACCAAGCACACCCACCATGGCGGAGGGGATCAGTCCGGCCAGAGCGCCCAGCGCCACCATAATGCCGCTCAGCAGGCCGATTCCGGCGATGCCCTTCAGCAGCGCGTCGGTGTCGATGCTTCCCAGCGCCGATACGATGCCGGAGAAGAAGGACATCAGCAGGTCCACCACCGACTGGATCAGGGTGGGCATGTTGCGGGCCAGCCCGTCGATCACCGCGATCAGGAACTGCATGATGGAGTCCACGATCTGGGGCGTATAGGCCACCAGGGCGTCCAGCACCCCGGCAACCAGCTCCAGAGCGCCCTCGGCGATGGCCGGGACACACTCCACCAGAACGTCCACCATGGTGAGGACAAGGGTCTTGACGGCCTCGCCAATGGCAGGAGCGCCATTCGTAATGACCTGTGCAAAGGCCACCACCGCCTCACCCAGCTTCTCCGCAATGGCCGGGATCAGCGCCGCGATGCCCGTGATGATAGAGGTCAGGCCGGCCACGATAATGGCTACGCCCGCTCCAAGGGAGGTTGCCAGGGCCGTAATGCCCACCGCAATGGCGGATAGGCCGGTTCCGACAAGGAGCAGACCTGCCCCAACGCCGGCAACACCAACGCCGATCAGAGCGAAGGCGCCGCCCAGGCCAAGAATCGTCGGCAGCAGCGGAGTGAGCAGTGCGCCGGCCGTTCCGATGACGGCAAAGGCGCCGGCCACCGTGACCAGCCCCTTGGCAATGGCTTCCCAGCTCATGCTGCCCAGCGTAACCAGCACCGGCGTCAGCACTGCCAGCGCGGCGGCAGCCACCAGCATGGCGGCGGAACCGCCCAACGTGCCGTTCATGAAGTTCAGACCAACGGCCAGCTCGGCCAGAGCCCCGCCCATGGTGACCAGGCTCTTTGCGACAGCCTCCCAGCTCATGCCGCCCATGGACCGCATGGCGTCGGCAATGATGTTCAGCGCGGCTCCCACCGCGATCAGGCCCGCCCCCATGGTTACCATGTTCCGGGGCATAAAGCGCATGGCCACGGCCACCTCTGCCAGGGCTCCGCCCATAGCCAGCAAGCCCTTGCCGATCTCTGCCAGAGACATCCGTCCGAAGTCCGCCATAGCGGAGGCAAATATCTTCATGGCCGCGCCAATCTCGATCATGGCGGCTCCGGTGGTGATCAGCCCCTTGGCGCTTCCGGCCAGCTTGGTAAAGGCCGTGATCTCCAGCAGGACCGCGCCGATGGCGCTCAGCCCCTTGACCAGCTCGCCAACACCCATCTGGGCAAAGTCTTTGCAGGCCGAGGCCAGCACCTTCATAGCGCCGGCCAGTACCAGAACGCCCGAGGCAGTGACCACCGACCTTCCGCTGAACTTGGCCGCGTTCATGAAGAGCGATACCTCTGCCAGCAGCACACCGACGCCGGTCAGACCCTTTGCCAGTCCGGCAAGGTCCAGCTGGGCCAGGTCGGCGCAGGCCGAGGCCAGTATTTTGATTGCCGCGGCAAAGACCACCATCTGGGCAGAACCCTTGATGATGGAGCTTGAACCGGAGCCCAGCACCTTCGCGGCTGCCACCAGGGCAGCCATAAGTCCGGCGATGCCCGCAAGCCCCGCCGCCATCTGTTCCGGTTCCAGCGTGGCAATGCTTTTCAGCGCGGAGGCCAGAATCAGGACCGAGGAGGAGAGGGCGATCATTGCCGTGGAGCGCTTCATTGTTCCGCGGACATTCAGGTCCAGCTTTCCGAACACCGCCATGGCCGCCATCAGCTCGGTAAAGAGTACCGTGATGGCCCCCAGGGACGCCGTCAGCTTTTCACTGTCGATCAGGGAAATGGTGAGAATGGATGCGGACAGCACCGCGACAGCGGCCGCGATCTTCAGCAGGGCCTTGGCGTTGACGTCATTCTGCCAGGCCTGGAAACAGCCCTTTACGCCGTCCAGAATCCCGATCACGCCCTCCTTGATGCTGCCGACGCTGTCTGTGACCTCCCGGAAGGAGTCCAGGAACTTCTTAATGCCCAGGGCGATAGCACCCAGGGAGACGCCGTTCAGCAGGTCGATGACGCCGCTGAAATTCGCGTTGCTCAGGCTCTCCACCAGTGCGCCGGCAAGGCCGCCGAATACGCCGATGATGCCAGAGACCAGGGTCTTTGCGCCGTTGAAAATGGTCTGGAGCATTTGCAGGAATTTGCTGTTCTCCAGGGCGGAATCCATAGTGTCCGCCGCGTCGCTGACCCCGCCGCCCAGGCCGCTCACCGCGTCGATGACCTGCCCAATGCGGGTCTGGATGCGTCCCAAAAGCGCCTGGAAGGATTCCAGGCCTGGGGCAGCAAAGGCGTCGGCGAGAAATCCGGTCAGTCGCTCGATCCCGGACACAACAAACTCCAGCGCCGAGGCGACCGTCTGGGCCACCGTTCCGAAGAACTCTCCCTGCTTGGCCGCCTCGTTGATGCCGACCAGGAAATCTCCGATCCCTGCGGTTATGGTGAGAATGCCGTCAGCCAGGGAACCGGCTCCGCTGCCCAGAGGCGCCAAAGCGTTGAAAATCGCCAGAGCGCCCTGCCGCACCAGGTCCAGCACCGAGAAAAGCCCCTTGAAGGTGCGCCCCAGCTTGTCCGCCGTCTCCTCGGAGAGGGTCAGCCGCTCAGAAAAGCTGCGGAGAGTCTCCGTAAGAGAGTACAGCTGGTCGGCGGTTGCGGGCGGAAAGATTTCGCGGAATGCGTCCTTGATGGGGGTAATGACGCTGACCAGGCCCTTAGCCGCATTCCAGACCGCCTGGATCAGGTTTTCCCGTCCGGAGGGGCGCAGGATCTTTTCCGTAAACTCCTCCATGGAGACCGAACCATTTTGAAGTCCCTTGTCCAGGGCTTCAATCTGCTCGATCATCTCCGCGGTGTATCCGGCCGCCTTGCGCTCCTCCTGGGACATGCCGGTCATCTTCTCCCGCAGGTTATGGACCGCCTGCGTCAGGGTCTCGGAGGATACGACCCCGTCCGTCAGCCCCTGCTTCAGCGCGTCACTGAAGCTCTCCGAGTCGGCCACCAGCTTGTCAAAGGCGTCGCCGCTCTCTCGGGCCACCTCCTGGATGGATTCAATGAACCCGCCCTCATCGGCGATGCCCTGGTCCAGCAGCTGCTTCCAGCCGGAGCTGAGACCGCCGCTGAGTAATTCGTTTCTCGCCTGGGAGGTCTCGCTGATCACGCCGCCAATGGCGTCGGACACCTCGGTCAGCACTTCCTTGGCTTCCTCAAAGTCACCAACCAGGATTTCCCATGTGGTGGTCCAGCCGGACTGAGCGCTCTCCTTCAGGGTGTCCCAGAGCTGGGTAAAGGTCTTGACCTTGGTAGCGGCGTCCTCCGCCGTCTTCGCCATTTGGGCGATGTCCCGGGCCTGGGCCTCCGAGAATCCCTGCTGGATCAGGTCGGCCTCGCTGTACGCGCCGGCAAACTGCTTCAGGGTCTCGGTAAGCACTTCTGTGGTGAGCCACTCGCCTCTGGTGAGGGACTCCCGGAAGGAGCCGTACATATTGATGGCGTTCTGCGCGCCGGTGCCCAGCAGCTCGGAGGTGCGTACCAGGGCATCCTGGAACACCTTGCCGCCCATACCGGCGTTGACCACAGAGTTCCAGTCCATCAGGGAGACCTTGCCTGCGGCCAGGGCCTGGGAGAGCTGGTACATGGCTGTGGATGCCTGCTGGGAGGTGGAACCCGAAATGGCCGCCAGGTTGGCGATACCCTTGATGGAGTCCACCGAGGTCCGCAGGTTGACGCCGGCCGCGGTGAACGTCCCGATGTTCCGGGTCATCTCGGTAAAGTTGTAGATGGTCTTATCCGCGTAGGTATTCAGCTCATCCAGGGCCCGGTTCACCTGCTGGAGGTTGGTCCCCTCGTGCTGGGTGTTGGCCAGGATGGTCTGCACCGCCCCGATCTGGGTCTCATACTCCTGAAAACCCGTTTTAATGGGGTCGATTGTCAGGGCGGACACGAGCCGCTTTCCCGTGTTCACCGCCGAATTGGTGATGTTGGAAAGAGTCGTCATGGCGACGACCTGGAACGCCGAAAATTTGGCCTGGACCGTCTCCACAGACTTGCCGAGGACGGACATGTCGCACCGCTTCGCCGCGTCCCCAAGCCCGTCAAGGCTCTTGGCGGCGTTGTCCAGGTCCAGTCCCCGCTTGAGTTTGTCCAGCGTAGACAGGCTGGTCTGCACGTTCTGCTCGAACTGCCGGTTATCAAACCGCATTTCAACGATTCTCTCGTCGATCGTCCTGCTCATGACCGAGTCACCTCCTTCCAGGCGTATTCTGCTATCTGGTCAAAAATAGGCTGGATCGCAGGGTTGATGTAATCTCTTCCCTGTACCCAGCCTCCGGTCCCCGTGCCATGCCCGTATTGGAGAAGGATGGCGATGGGGACTCCATTTTGAATGTTGGAATTGTGAAACGAGATGGTGATGGTGTTGTTCTTGTTGGTAATCTCGTAATACCAGGAGGCGGCCGTTTCTCCGGAGTCAACAGGGGTTGCGGACGAGAGGGCCGCCACCCCCGCCCGGCCATACTTGTTCAGATCGCCGAGACGGACGGCCTCCTTTGCCCGTTCCATAAACCGGGTCAACTTCGAGAAATCCCCCGTATGTCTGAAATGGATCACGTTCGGCCACCTCCTTCAAGATCAGCTTTTCTGTTTCCAGCCCTCGATGGCTTCCTTGAATTTATCGAAGCCGAACATGGCCGCGTAGGCGGACATCAGCCCCACCACGATGGCGGCCGCCACCATGTACCAGGCGATGTCGATGCCCTTTACCGAGGCATAGGCCCCTCCCAGGGCCAGCGTCAGCGCCTCTGATACGAACAGCGCAACCAGATTTGTGGGGATTTTGTCCCAGGTGATGCTCTTGACCACCTGCACAATGATGTTGGTCAGGATGGTGATCCCGCCCACAAGCATCAGCAGCGAGGAAATGATTTCCGCAGTCATTGATACTCCTCCTTAAATTGCCGGGCTCTCCACGGAGCCTACCGGCGTCTGTGAAACATTGGTGTTGAAATTGGCGGCCTTTGCCGTTTCAAAGGTGATGCCGCCCTCCCGGTGGTCGGATTTGCACAGGTTCAGATAAAAGCTGCACACCATGCCATGGGCGCCCCAGGGGAGCCCCACCATAGCGCCGATCCACGGAAGCGCGCCGGTGTATCCCTTGTAGACACAGTAAAAGGCCAGTAAAAAACCGCCGACAGTCACGACCCACAGCAGGGGACGAATGTCGGCGATCATCCATTTTGAAAACTGCGACAGGTCCGGCTTTCTTCCAGCTTTGCCTCTGGTTCGGCTTGTACGATTTCTCATCACGCAAGCCCCACCATCTTCGCAAGCCGGTAGAAGAGCTGGGCGGCCTGTTCACGGGTCAGCCCGGACGGCCACATCATGTTCGGCTTTCCGTCCACTGCGGTTCCGTTTCCGGCAAACAGCCCGACGCTTATACACCAGTCCCGCGCTTCCTGGGACCAGTCGCCGCAGTTGTTGTTCTGAAGACCTTTGAGATAATCCGTCATGGCGGCGGAGAACATCTCATTGAATTTTGTCTGGTCCATATCCTCGTCCTCCTCAGACAGTTTTGCATTTACCTCATCGGCGATCTGCCCGTGGCGGCTGTAAAGCCAGTCCCCTGGGCACGCCTTTGCCGCAAACCAGCGGTGGACGGTCATGTTCTGCTTATCCACCTGCCCGATCAGCGACTTGTCGCCCTTCCAGAGCAGCCGTTTGATCCCGTTTCTCCGGCAGATGTCCACCAGGAGGGCGATCAGGGACCGATAAGCCGCGTCAGATACCGGCCATCCCTGGTTGGCTCCCCCGTTGTTCGCCACCTCGATGGTAATGGCCCGGTTGTCGTTGGAGCTGGAGGAGGTGCACCAGGAGCGATTGCATTCCTCCACATAGAGTCCGATCCGGCCGTCGCTCCCGATCCCGTAATTGCTGCTGGCCTTCCGGCTTGGGCTGGCGAACAGGTTTCCGCAGCTCTCCACCGTCAAATCACCGGCCATACAGTGGATGGAGATGGTATCGATGGCGTGCTTGCGCCTACCGGAATGGTTAGGGGACAGCTTTGTGTAGGAGACCAATGGACTGTTGCTCATGGCGGCCGCCTCCTTTCCTGCAAATTGGTCGTAATACTTCTGCCCGTAGGCAGCCCGGCGGGCTTTGGCCGTCTCGCTCTGGTCGGCCGGGCGTTCAAACTGGAGCAGGACCGCGTCGGAGGCGGCCCGGACAGAACTGGCACTCAGCAGCATCTGCGCCAGGGAGGCGTAGCTTTCCGTCAGCTCCTTCCACAGGAACTCCAGCTGCGTCTCCAGATCGCCGATGCTCTTCTCCCTGCTTTTGGCAAAGGCCAGCAGGTTCTGCTTCCGGCTCCAGAAGGTCCACTGGGCAAGGCCGTAACCCGCTCCGTCATGGACAAAGTCGGCGTAAAGTCCGAAATCCACCTGCTGGGTGTATTCCTTGTCCGAGAGCCCCAGCTTCCTCTCATGGGTGTTCTGGAGATTGACGGGGTTCAGCCCGCTTTCGGCGTAGAGGTTTCCCATCAGTCCGGCGGCTCCGCAGTCGGAAAGCAGCTTCCCCTTCAGGAATCTCCAGATCCGTTCTTCATACATGGCGTCACCCCCTTGTGTTTCCTCTCTTCCTTCGCGCCGCGTTCAGGGCGCGGTTTTGTGCGAAAATATCCTTCTGGCTCATCTTCTTCTGCGGGCCAGTCTTGGCGCTGCACACGTTGATGAGCGTCATCAGCCGGTTCAAATGCCACTTCTGGCACTCGAAGGGGATTTGGTGGGAGATCATCCAGTAGTAGATGATCTCCGCCGTCACGATTTCCCTCCCCCGGCGGCCTCTCTGTTCCTTCGAGAAGGTGGTGGCCGTCACGGAGTCCTCGATGTAGTCCTTGACCACCGCCAGCAGCTGGGGTGTAATGGCGGTATAGACATTGGGGTCAACATTCTGGGTCAGGGTCATGCAGCGGACGTAGTCGATCTGCTCCTCCACCGTCTTCGACTTGGTGGACAGGTACGGCTTGTGCCACTTCGCCTCCCATTTTGAAAGGGAGACCAGAGAGTGCTCCAGACGAAGGGTCTGTTCCTTGGTCGTAATAAAGCAGCCGCTGTCGTCGTCATACTGCTCTGATTTAGGCACCACAAGTTCCAGCATCTCCGGCCCCCCTGTTCAAACTCAGTTCTGCGGGGCGGGCGCGGGGGCCTTCTTCGGCTGCTGGATGACGCCGTTGACGAATGCGGCCGCGGCTTTGGCGTCGGTGGCCAGCTCCATGAACAGGTCGCTGTACGCGTTGGTCTGGGCGAAGGCGTCCCGGATCTCCTGATTCTTGACGAAACGCTTGCCGTCGGGGGACTTTTCGCCATAGGCCCGCAGGATGATGTCCTTGAACACGTTGATGATCTGCTTTCCGTCCTGGGCCGCGACCACGCGGTTGATCATCTCCACCAGACCGCCATCCACGGAAAGCTCCATCTCCGTCACCTCAGCGGGGGTCAGATTGAAGTAAAAGTCCTCGGTGCGGGAAACACCGTTGTAGTCCTCGTAAGTCATGGTTTTCTTCAGCATTGCAGTTTTCTCCTTTCAAAAATAAAAAGAAAGCGGAGCCCTCGGTGAAGAGAGCCCCGCTTTTGGGTTGGGGTGGTTAGGATTCCAGGGTCAGGTTGGTCAGCGCGTAGGTCTTGGTGACGGAGGAACCGCCCTTGGTGGAGGTCACCTTGACGCTCTGGGTGTTGTTCTTGATCAGCAGGACGATGTTCTTGTCGGCGTCCAGGGTCACGGGGCCCTTGGTGCCGCCCACCAGCTCCACGGTGGTGACGGCGTCAGCCGGAGTCACGTCGAACTTCAGGGCCAGGTAATGGCCGGACTGCTCGGCGGGCTTGCTGCTGAACTCGGTGTAGCCGGTCACGTTCTTCAGCGTACCGGTGATGCTGTCCGCGCCCACTGCGACATTGGTCTGAAGGTCGGACACCTTCTTGCCGAACAGGGTGGCGTCGGCGCTCTCAGGAGAGGCGGTCACAGCCACGGAAGGCTTGAGCAGCTGAATGACCTCCTCAGGCAGAGGCAGGCGGGCGTCCTGATCCTCGGTGCCGTACAGGATGTCCTCCAGGGCCTTCAGCTTGGCGGGATCGACCTTGGTGGAGGTGATGATCAGGCGGGCAGTGGGCTTGTAGCCGGGAACGTCCACGGGAGTGGTGGTGATCTCCCAGCTGGGGTTGATGGGCTCGGGTGAGTCGTTGACGGTCTGATAGCCCCGCTCAGAGGGAGAGGCCAGGCCGCCGTAGACCAGGTGCAGCTTGTAGCCGTGGTCCTGACCGTCCACATCGTTGCCCAGCTTGGTGCGGTAGCTCAGGCCGAAGACCTTGCGGTTCTGCTGGCCGGCGACCACACCGGGGGCGATCTCGGCGGAGCCGTCGCACTCCTCCCACTCGTCGGGGTAGGTGTAGCACTCGACGGTCAGGCCGAAGTCCTCAGCGCCCACCAGCACCAGGTACTTGATGTTGTCGGCATAGAGGTTGTTGGGCTCCGCGCCGGAAGGGCTCTCGGTGATGCCGGTGATGCCGTTCCAGGGCACGCCCTTGTTGTAAAGGCCGGCGGAGCTGATGGGGTAAAGGACAGCGCGATCAACACCGGTTTCGTAAAAACGCTCACCGGTCTTGTCCCATACGATTCTACTCATTTCGGATTTCCTCCTTTAATAGTACAGGTTGAAAATATCGTGGTTCAGGTTGTCCGCTGTAAAATGGCGGTCATGGGTGCACATGGGCAGCATGGCGAGGCGGTGAGGGAGGTCGCTGTCCGGGTTCTTGTAGATGGCTGTCACCTGGTAGCGGTCCAGCAGGCGATAAGGGGCGTTGTCCGCGTGGACAGTTTCGATTTCGCTCCGCTCATAGACGATGCAGTCATACCGCACCTTCAGGTTCTCCGGCGGCTGGAAATACACATTCCCGGAGCCGAGAATGCCCTCCAGAACCGCCTGGAGCTCATAACGCCTATTCATGGTACAGCCCTCCGATGGTCAGGATCAGCCGCGGATAGCCCACCTCGACCCTTGAAATTTTCCACTTCGCCCCCATGAACGTCACATACCGCATTTTGTGGAAATTCTCCCTGGCGAACGGATCGGCGACTATGCTGATCTCGTTCGCGACATTGATGTCATCGTTGAACGACTCCCCAGACTGAAGCTGGCGTGCATTCCGGGTCAAATCGCCGTAGTACGGATACTCAACGATCTGCTCCTCATGCACGCCAGGCGCGGTCTGAATGGTCTCAGCATAGCCTACCGATCCATAAAATTTCGCCATTTTGAATCTTCTCCTCAGGGAGTGCCGGCCCCGCCGCCATCGCCGCCAGTACCGCCGGAGGCGAAAGCAGCCACGGGCTCCTCCAGAGCGATGGCAGAGTAGACGCGGGTCAGAGCACCGGACAGCCGAGTCTCGATCAGGTACTTCTGCTGGTTGAAGTCGATGTCGAACTGGTCGAACCGGGTGATCTCGCCGCCCTTGGTGGAGCCCACGGTGTAGTCGGTCAGGTTGACGAAGATGCCCAGCAGCTTGTGCTTGTGGCCCTCGTCATCCATGCGCACCAGACCCTCAAACTGCTCGGCAGTGTAGAGCTCGCCCACATTCAGGGCGGCGGCCAGGTCGGCCTTGGAGGTGTAAATGCGGCGGCCGTTCATGTCCCGGGCCAGCAGCATCACGTTGACCATATGGGGCGTGCAGAAGAAATCGGGGGTGCCGGTGCCCTTGTACTTCTCACGGGCATAGAGGGCGGCGGCGATGACTGCCTCAGCATAGATATAGTTCTCGCCGAAGCTCATGCTGGTCTTGCTGCCCTGGAGCTCGGCCTTGGCGGCCTCGATGTCCACGTCGTAGTGGATGGTGTAGAGGTCGTTGTCGTTCCAAATGGAGCGGATGTGATCCTCGGAAATCTTCATCTCATCATCCGGCTCACGGCCATCGCCCACCATGATGGCGGTAGCGACATCTTCATTGATGTTCTCCCGCATAACGGCGTACTGGTACTCCACCACATCGAAATCGGTGATGTCGATGATGTCGTCCCGGTGCAGGGCATCGGTGCGGTACACGGTCTGGGGATCGGTGGTCCGGGTGATGACGTTCATGTTGCCGGAGAGCTGCTTACGCTTGCCCTTCTGATAGCCGTGGGCCCGGATACTGTCCTTGCGGGTGTCCGTCTGGCGGGTGCGGATGCGGCTGATGGGGCTCTTGTGAACCTTGCGCATGACAACGCTCACCCAGCCCTGGTCACGAGCGACCCGCTCAGGAGCGCCGGGGCGCAGATCCTTGTAGTCGGGGAACAGGCTCTCGATGTTGTCGATGCCGTGCTTGAGTTCGTTCTGATCAGCGTAGATCTTCAGAGCAGTCCGAAGGCTGCCCACGCTGCTGCTCTTGGCCAGAGCAAGAATGTCAGCGCAGTCGGAGTGGCTCAGAACGGTGTCCTGAGTGTCTTCGGTGTCGAACACATTGTGCTTCATGGTCTTGTTTCCTCCCTTAGATTTGTCGGATTTGTTGTCGGGGTCATCGGGGTCCTCTTCCTCGTCATCCTCGGCGTTGTCGTTCACCTGCTCCGCGGCAGCAGCAATCAGAGCGTACATGACCTTCTTCTGCTTCTCGTTCATGGTGTTGACAACATCCTCGATGGTCTCCTCGTCCTCGGGCTTCTCTTTGCCCTTGGGCTTATCGCCATCCTTAGGTTTGTCCCCGTCTTCGCCCGCGTTGGGCTTGTCATCAGGCTTCTCCTTGGTATCGGCCTTGTGGATCAGCGGGGGCTTCTCATCGGGACGGTACAGGGAAATAGGCTCGTAAGCGGACAGGATCATCTCCTGCTCACCGCCTTCCCCATGAGCCATGTCCACGAAGTCAATGAAGGCGCCGGGATTCGCACCGGCCACTACCAGGCTGACCTCGCGGATGTCGCCGTGCATGACGTCCTTGTTCGGCGTCTGCCGGAGCCCATTGGCATAGATGGAGAGGGACACAATGTCCCCGTGCTGCACCAGCTCCTTGGCCGCTTTGCCGCTCTCACTCTCGTTGAACGTGCAGTATGCATAGACGCCGTCCTTGCGGTTCTCCAAGAGGGCGTGGCCCAGGATGTTGGTGGGTTCGTTGTGCTGGTGGTTCCAAACAAGAGGAACCGTCTTCCCGTCGCAGTGCTCGAATGCGTTGTGGCGAATGGTTCGCCCATCAGCGCAGACAAGATCGTTTCGGGTAGCCCAGCCACTAAAGTCAAACTTCAGATCCATTTTGAACATTTCCTCCTTCGGATTCAGATGGTGGCTGTTCGCCCTCCCCTTTCGGGGCGCTTAGGTTACTGTTCCGGAGCTCGTCCGCCTTGGGGTCCTTCGACGGCTTCATACCGATCTTCTGCCGGATCTCGTTGGAGGTCATGATCTCGTTGCGAGTCATCTTGTCGGCAATTTCGGCGATGTCGTTGATGGGCACCAGCCTGAACGGGTCTCTGAAGAACAGGATCGACTGCTTCTGTGACCGAGCAGTTTTGGTGAGGAATTTCCTCTTCATTTCGTCAACAATGGCGGACAGGATGGGTTCGATGGTCCGGTTGTCGTAGTTCAGCTTCGTCCGGTCATCAGCAGTGCCGTCCAATATCCCCTGGGTGATTCCCAACTGGCTGTAAAGCATACTCGTCAGGTATTCAATCTGGGACATCAGATTGTTGTCGATGGGCCGGTTCAGCTGCACCACATGCTCCGTGCCGTCGGTGTAAGCGACGCCATACTTGGAGCCGGACAACTGTTCCTCAATATCTCTACGGCGTTTTTCCGCCTGTTGACGTCTCGCTTCCGTCTTGATGACGTAGGGGAGCTGGATGATCAGATTGAGCTTTCCGGAGCCGCTCTGTTCGTCGATGGCGTCCAGAATGTTCAGCTTCCGGATCAGCCGCTGCATGGTGGAGTTGGGCTCGTTCATGATTGCGAAGAACGGGTTCTCTACCAGGGCCACTGTGCTCTTGGGCAGGATGATGTCCTGCTTTTCACCCCGCTGCTCGTTATAGACCCGCATCTTTACGTGCTGTGGATACCATTCCAGGACCTTGCCGACCCGCAGCTTCTCGATTTTGTAGGAGCCGTTTTCCGGGTCGATATCGGTGTCCGTGGGCACGATGGCCACGCAGCCCTCGTCCAGCATGGACATGACCACGTCCTGGATAAAGGCCCGTCCGGTCTGGTCCAGATTCGCCTCCAGGGACAAGCAGGAATTCAGCGAGGAGTCGATCACCTCGGTAAACCGCCCGTCCTCATCCAGCCTCGCGTGCTGGATGGCGATGGAGGACGCGTCCAGCGCGATCCGGTTGTAGACCGATGTGATGATGGACCGCTCATTGCCCCGGCTGAAAATGGGCCGGTCCGGACGGTAGGAGGAGCTTGGGCCAAGCGGGTATCGGAACCCAAAGGTTTCGTTACCCAAAAAAGCGTTCCAGGCATGTTTCAGCCTGGAACCAAATGCAATTTCCATAATCTCTCACCTCCAGTCCGCGCTTGATGAAATTATGTCGTTGCTCTGTGTGTTGAATTTTGGGCATAAAAAATCCGCAGACCCGGTTAAGAGTCTGCGGCATGGTCCATGGGATTACAGTTTCTTCATGTCTACAGGACTGAGGTTGCTTCTCATGGGGTTGGTCCCATAAATCTGTCCATCGTCTGTGACGAGATACTGGGCAGGGGCTGTCAGTCCCGCTGTGATAGACTGGGTGTTAAGAACGATGCCATTCGGCTTGTCCCAATACCCGACAACCGCCTTATCGGGGAACTGCTTTGCGAAAATAACAATGGCTTCCTTTACGGTCATGTTTATCCTCCCTCTTTACGTCTTTTTAGGTCGTTCAACCGCGGCCAAGGCATAGGTGGTTGGCTCGCAATTATCAAGGCGGTTATATGTGATGGTTTTCAGATTGACAAAGTCCATGAACGATCTGGTTTTCGACGGAGATTGAGTAATCTCTTCTCCGCTCTGACCGTCATAGATTCGAGTTCTGCCGCCCTCATTCTTCCAGAAAAGACTATGCTTCCCCCCGAGTTTCCAAGCCACGGTCAGATTGCCATAGGACCCGTCGCCGGTCTGCGAAAGCGTATCGAGAACGGCTTGCCCCGACTTTTTCCTTCCCATTTTGACCTCAGGGGAATTGAAAGTGGCTTTGAAAAAGTCATCAGAAAAGAATCCATCACTGACTTTTGTCGCCTGCACGTCATATCCCTTCTCTCGAAGGGCCATGGCGGTTGTGCAGAAGGTGCAATTCATGGTGGTGCCCAAATCAGGATAATCCGGATTGGTTACTTTGACGCTCTCTTCCGCTTTCATCTTCCGGGGGAGGCGGGGGCACTCGTCAAAGTCTTTAATATCCTTCTCCCGGTTGAGCCTATCCAGCTCTTTCATCCGGCCTTTCCGCAGCATTCGGTTTTGTACCGCTTTCACGGCGAGAACAGCGGCAAATGCGGAAACATATGTAACCGCCTGGATTGCGAGATCTTCATTTACAGAACCGGTCAATTCGGAAACCTTTTTGGAACTCACACTCTTCAGAAAAGAATCAACCCCGTCCTGCTGGTTCTGACTATACCGTTCTTTTCCGGCTTTTGTCAATGTACCATCCTTGTTCTGGTAACGACGTACGCCCCATTTCATACCCTTGACGCCGTAGTGCATCAGGTATTCTTGGGGAGAAAAAGGTTTGTCGTAAGGACCCATACTTTTCCTCCTTCGCTTAGTGGGCGTAGTACGCTCTCAGCCGTTTGTTCTCCCTGCTCGTCTTTGCCGCCAGTAAACCATTGACAATCGTTCCGCCGATCGCGATGGTCGATGCGGCAATATTGGCAACCTCCTGGTTGTTCAGTTGGTTCGCGAGAAGTCTGGACACCACGGTGCTTCCAGCAATGATAACGCCCTCGGCCAAATAGGTCGCTTGGGTGTTTCCCGAAATAGTTTTTCCACTCTGGTAAAGCTTCTTTCCTTCATCGGCCAGTTTGTCGGTTTTCAGCTTTTCATAAGCGTTTTCCATTTTACGCTTCTCGGTCTTAACAGCGCTCTTGGCATCCTTGACCTGCTGACGGGTAGCTTGACCGGATTTGTAGGCGGCCCTGGTTTCGTCTGCTTTCGACTTAGCGGTTTCGTAGTCCGACTCCGCTTTGCGATACCGTTCCAGACCCTTGCGGGTGTAAGAACCGTCGTAGTTCTGGTAGCGTCTTACGCCCCATTTCATACCCTTGACACCGTAGTGCATCAGGTACTCCTGCGGGGAGAGAGGCTTTTCATAGGGCTTCATAGTACCCCCCCCTTTTTTTTTTATTCAAATGCTTCTGGATTGTGCTTATAGGCCACATACGCATCCATCATGGCCGCCACAGCGTCGATTTTCTGGTCGGACCGTTTCTTCAGCAGCTTCCGGTTTCCATTGGTGTCCTCCATGGTGATGCAATTTCCCATGGAGAAAGTGAGCAGCTCCTCGTCAAAGAGCAGCATACGCTCTCCGGCCAGCTTTTTCAGCTCGCCCAGAGGGACAGATTCCGTCCGGGAACCCTGTCGGACCACTTCTACGCCGAAGGGGCCGTTTTCATCTGTCCACCGCTTGATGAACTCCTGGGCGTTGTATGGGTCGTAGCCAAAGCAGCGCACGTCATAGCCCCGGTTGATGATGTGCTCGTCCAGGTCATCGTAGACCTGCATCATGTCCAGAACAGTACCCTCCATGACGATCAGGCTCCCCTCCGCCATGAAGTCCTCATACTTCACCCGCATGGCCGCCGGCAGCTTGTGCAGGGTCAGCGATGTGATGTAGTTTCGGGTCTTGACGCCAAAGGAGCCATCCCGAAGAGGAAACAGGAAGGTAAAGGAGCAGAAGTCGTCGCCCTGGGAAAGGTCTGCCCCCAGGGAGCAGGGCATCTGCCAAAATCTCTGCCGGCGATGGGGGAGAGTCTCCTCATAGGTGAAGTAGTAGGTGTAGCCCTCCATGGGCAGCCCGAACCGCTTTGCCAGCATATCGTTGCGGGTGGCGGGGGCCGTTTCTGCCCGGTCAACGTCCTTCTGGTAGGTCTCGTAGGTCACGGTCTTTCCCAGATTGGGGTTTGCCTTGATCCACATGTCCGGATAGGCGACCTCTTCCACGGAGTCCAGTTTGTACCACCAGATGGATACGTGCTCCTGGGGAGGGCCGATACCCTGAAGAATGTTCATCAGCTCCATTTTGATGGTATCGCCCGCTCCGTTTCGGACCGTGCCCTCGGAGCTGGTGGCGATGATCAGGTAGTCGTCCAGCTTGGACGCGCCCTGCTCAATGGCGCCGATGACGTCCTCCCGGGCGTCCGCCGAAGAAAGCCACTCATCCACCGTGGCCACTTTGCAGCGGAGTCCCTGGAGCTTGTCCACCGACATGGGACGGACCTCCACCAGGGAGCCGGAGATGAAGTTCTCGATCCCCTTCTTTGTAGAGGCCAGCTTGACGCGGTTGGCTCTGGAGCCGGTGGTGTTCTGCAAGGAACCCTCGGTCATGAACTGAAACACAGGGCCTCTCGCTCTGGTGATGGCGGTCTTGATGGGGTTGACGATCTCCTCCGCCTGCTTCATGGTGGGGGCTGTCGTGATCTGATGGGTCGTCGAGCCGTCCACCACACAGAAATAAGCCTGGATGCAGGAGTCGTAGAGGGACTTGGCCGCGCCTCTTCCCACAATGAGGTACTGCTTCTTGGTCAGCCGCTGCTTGACCCGCTTCGTCACATACCGGCCGCCCCGTCCATCCGGGTTCGGCACATAGACAGAGCGGTCGTCGAAATAGTACCATCCAAACACCTGTTCGCCCCAGAGCTTGAAGGTATCCAGAAGATGCAGGTCGGAGCCATCGGTCAGGGTCAGCTCGTTCTCGCAGAACTCGATCCATCCCTCCACCGCCCGGTCATCGTAGTAATATCCCGGTGACTCGATCAGGCGGTCGATCCGCCACATCTCCATCGCCACTTCCTTGCAGACGTGAATATCCCCTCGGAGAACGGCGTCCCGAAATGCTCCATAATAACGGGGGACGGCGGTGTTGGATAACATGTACGCACCCGCCTCCCGTTACAAGCCCAGCAGCTTCCGGCCGACCAGGACCAGAGTGGAAAACTTCTGATCCGTCAGATTTGTGCGGTAGACGTCTTTCGGGACCACCTGCTCCATATCGAACACGATAATGGGTGACTTGGCCTTGAACCCGCCGTATATGGCGTCGTTCGTGTCCAGAACTGCGCCATAACCGGCCTCCTTGCACGCATGGAAGAACTTGGTGCGCTGGTTATACATATCGCGTCCCTTTCGGCTGTCGCCCTGACCGTCATAGGGGATGACGTAGTTGAACATCCGGTACACGGTCTGAAGGTCATCGGAGGTCGGCTTGTAGTCCGGCTCCCGCATCTTCCCAAGGACGGCCGCTGCTTCGCGGTAGCCCTTGAACTTGTACTTGTCGTTTACAAAGTACCCCTGCATCCGCTCCCGGTCAGTGACAAAGTTGTAGAAATCCCGGTCCTTCTTATAGAGGTCCATAAAGACCTTGGCTCCGGAATCCTCGCTGGCCACCTTCAGGTCGGTCTTGAGGGAATTGTCGATCCGGTACTTCATGAACGAACCTGTGCCGATCGCCTTTCCATCCTTATCATAGACCGTCTGGGGAATCGGCCGGTTGAACAGGGCGTTGTACTGGTGTTTATCCAGAGCATGGTGGGTGGCGTAGAACATATCGGCGTTCTTGGTCCGGTCCTTATCATAGGACAGCGTGCTCAGCGTGGTCTTATCAACCTTCAGCACCTCATCAAAGTGCTTCTTGTTGTAGATGCTGTTGCCGCTTTTGCGTTTGTTGGAAATGGCCTTCCGCTGGGACGGAGTATAGTCACCGCCGCTCAATGGATAGGGCGGGCCGTTGCGCACGCCCCATTTCTGGCCTAAAATGCCGTGGTGGCGCAGCTCCATACCGACTCACCTCAGCCCTTCAGTTCCTTGATGGCCAACGCGATGCCCAGTGCGCTGCTGCCAATGGCCAGAACGCTGCCGGCAACTTCCAGCGTGGTCTTGAGCGCTTCGCGGCCCTTGGAGACCTGAGCGGCGGGCACTTCCGCGAACAGCTGGTTATACTGCCGTTCCAGCAGCTCCCGGTTAATCTGATCCCGCATCTCCTTGTCGCTCATCTTGGACAGGTCCATCCGCTTTGGCGTCGGCTTGGAAGTGGTGCTCTCGTCCAGCTTCTTCAGCTCCTTGGCCAGGTTGGCGCTGGCGTCCACGGTGCGCTTGGTGCGCTCCAGGTCCTCCTTTGCCCAGCGCTTCGGATCAGGCTGGGAGAGGTCAATCCGGTTTTCCTTCTTCTTGGCCGCGTTCTCCCGCTTGTCACGGTCGTAGCGCGCCTCTCCTTTGGGGGTCAGCGAACCGTCTTTGTTCTGGTAACGGCGCACGCCCCACTTCATTCCTTTGATTCCGTAGTGCAGTAATGCATCATGCTCCACTTTGAAGTTCCTCCTTCCCGCTGGTGGGTTCGACTGGGTCTGCCGCAACGAAAAGCCGCCACTCAAACTCGCTGATCTGCCGGTTCATAGACTCGACGGCCGCAGAGCTGAGGGGCGGGTCAAACAGCAGGCGCACCTTCAGGCCGACATAGGATTTGACCAGGGGCAGGACGGCCCCGCCAGAAATGAAATCGGACCAGCCTTCGTCTTTCCCCGTAATGGAGAATCCGTTTGCCGGCCCGACCCCCATCTGTGTCAGAATCGAAAACACGCTGTTGATGTGCATTACAATGTCGGCGTCAAAGTGCGTGTAGCCTTCGTCGATCCCCAGCAGTTTCTTGACAGATGTCAGGACGCTTTCTGTGATCTCCATAGCACTCTCCTTACCGGCGGATCGCCACGTACTTCTTCGGACAGAACCCGGCGATGCCGTTTCTGGCGAGCACCCGGTAGAAGTCCTCCGTTGACTTGTCCATATCGACCAGAACTTCGGTCAGGACCGATAGATGCCCCGTGACCTCCGCCTCATTGCCGGGGCTTTTGCGGATGGTCAGGTCGAGGCAGTTCACCACGACTCCCACGAGCCTGGGTGCCCTTCCCGGATTACCTTCCATGGCGCCGCCTCCTTGCTTATAGCGAAAAGTTGTGTTGTCATAAGGTGCGCCCGTTCCATGCCGCTCCTGGGCCACATGATTGATTCATCCCTGCGAAAGGAGGTAGAAACGACATGAAACGGTTAAGCGCAAGAGCTGCTAAGTCCAAAAGTCAGGCCGGAAGCGTGAAGGTTGTCACAGTCCGCATTTCCAGCGGAACAACAGCGGTCACGGGGAAAGCCAAGATCAAGACTTAGCAAGCCGGAAAAGAGGGGCGGAGTGTCGTCCCTCTTTTCTACATTTTCCAGGGGCAGGTGTCGTTGGGCCTTCGTACGACCGGCTCCGGAAGCAGCAGGTTCTCATCGCCGTAGTGAATGGCCAGATGAGTTTCGTGGATGGTGGTGATCAGGTACTCCGGGTCGAGGATCATCTCCACCCGATCCCGGATGTCCTTTGGGCTGATGGGGTTCATGTGGTGAATGATGGGACGGCGGAATATCTCCCGTCCGGCCACACCCAAATCACACCCCAGGTCCCGGGCGATCACCGCGTCACGCACCTGCCGCCACTCCGGCGACTTGTAAAAAGCCTGATTCATATACCGGTCAAAGCCGAAGGTCTCCTCTCCGACAACGCCATCCAGCCGGAGGTACTGGTAGCGGTCCATAAAGGTAGGGAGTTGGATCAGCTCGGAGTAGCACCTAATACTCATCCTCGTCCTCCTCCTGTCCGCTGTATCGCTTGAACGCGGCCATGGCCTTCTCGTAAAGCTCATCCATCCGGACTCCGGATTTATAAGCCTCGGTCTTGGCCTGGACCAGCTCCACCTCCTTGGCCAGCCGCTCATTCTCAAGGCGGGCCCTCGTGGTCCCCAGCTTCAGGATGGTGGTGACCTCCTGAGAGGAGGCGGTCCCTTCCAGCAGCCGCTTTTCCACAAGGGATACCGCCAGGTCGATCAGTTGGTTCTCGCGGCCCTCCGGCGTCAAGGCGGCGCGGCGTTTCCCCGCCTGACTGCCGGAAGACTTGATGGGTTTTGCCACGCTTGACGCCCCCTCTCCATAACTTCTGTTTTGTTTTCCATGTGTTTATGGGTAGTTCAGGGCGGCATTTGAAGAAGCCCGCACAAACGATCCGCCGGCAAGTGGAGAAAAATGACATTGGAGGTAATGCAATGCCTCTGGAGGAAAAAGGAGGTTCCGACCAGATAAAAAGAGTCCTTGCCAGTGAGTGCTCGTCTTGCGGGCTTGTTCAAACGCCGCCCCAAACCGAACCCATTTTTCAAAAATATCCCCCGGAGAATTTTCAAAGACCAACGCGATGCAGAGGGGGTGCCATTTCGGAGGGACCCCCTATACCCTTTGAATGAGCTCGAGGCCGTGATCCGCAGCCGGTGGGTTGAATTTGTCCCATAAATGACAAAAAGAAACGCACTCCTGATGAGAGAACGTTTCTTTCCCAATGGCTACCATCGGTTTACCATCATGCAGTCACGGCAGGCTCGGATTGCACGATCTTCTTGACCTTTTTATAGATGCCAAGGGGGTCGTACTTGATGATGTCGTTGATTGCTCGCTCGATTTCTTCCTGGTTCTCCTTGTCAGAGAGCTGATCGGAAGTACGGGCGATGCGCGCTAAGAAAGCGCAGGAATGATAGCCGTTGTCTTCATCGAACCGATACCACGCTTCATACTGTGTAAAAGGGTCGTAGGGGTTATCGGTAGTAGTAAGCATACACATTTCCATTCGCTCTCACTTCCTTTCTTACTCATTGAGATACTTGGAAACGACAGAAGGCGAAATGCCCAAAGCATCTGCGATTTCGGAGTTGGTGCTTCCAGAATTGGCCATCGCTTTAATGCGATTGACACGAGCTTCAGACAACTGCGTCGATGCTCTTGGGGTTGCGCGCTCCCGGACGACATCGGGATCAGAGTAACGAAGAATCTCTTTCAAGGTTGTATCAGAGATCGCGCCAGCTTGGATTGCTTCCCATTCTCCATCGGAGATCGTAATGCGCGTTCCTTTTCCGCTTGCACCAGTGGAAACGCGAGCGTCACTGATCGCTGCACGACGAATCTTAGAGATTTCGTCTTTGTCGGTGACACTGTTCGCCTGAACCTTGGCCTTTACCTGAGCATTGGCGATGCGCTGGGCCTCACGTTCCTTAGGGGCGTTAAGCTGCGCAGTCTTCAGTGCACTGGTCAGCCTTGCGACTTCAGGCGCATATGTTTTTGCTGCGCTGGCGTTCCGTACCAATGTCGGCGTATCCAGATACTCAAGTCTCGCCTGGTTGGCGAGTGCTTTCATACGATTGGCATAGTCGGCATAGGCATCTTCCTGAACGGTGCCGGAGGACAAGGTGCGAATGTCCTTGGTTTTCTCCAGCAACTTGATCTTCGTCGTGGCCTGAACTGTTTTCCCAGTCTTAGGGTCTACATAGGTTCGACCAGACTCCTTATAGACGACTTCGCCAGTCTCCCGGTCAATGCGTCCACTGCCCTGACGCTCGGGAACATCGACGGTCTGCTTGCGCCTGGAGAGCAGGGTGGAGGCACCACCTTTCTCTTTGCCGGTTTCGGGGTCAGTGTAACCCTGCCACCGCTTACGAAGGGTGGGGATGTCGTTTTCAATCTCCGAACGCTTATAGTCGAGTTTGTGCTTTGCCGCATCGATAACAACCATGCTGTGTCTGACAGCTTTCGTGATGTCCTCGGTGGGGGCCCCTTTTAAGGTCATATCGGTGATGAGGTTGGAAATCTTCCCCATCTCGATCTGGGTGGCTTCTTTTGAGAGAAGCCGGATACCGGTCTTCCCCTCGGTGGAGTATTCCGTTTTCGGGTCGAAACCTTTCAACCCCTCCAGGGCGGGGGTTGATTTTACAGAAACCTTTCCGCCAACAGGAATGACAACAACCTGGTCACCATCAAAGTCCGCGCCGGACAGCCGTTCCGCCACCTTCGGATTGATGCCGACCGCATCCCTGATGTTCTTGCCGAGAACGGAGATGGCCGACTGATTCTTGTTGTTGACCGTCAACTCCGGAATTTCAAAGGTTCCGCCATGAGGGTAGCGGATCAGCACAACTTTCTCGCCGTTACGATAGTTGGGGGCATAGATTTCCGTTTCCTTCATTGCTGTGATAGGCAGGATGACCTGTGTGCTCTGCCGGGGGAGGGCGGCCGCTTTCAGATGGACGACGGCAGAATCACATTCATCTGCAAAGTCCATAAGAAGCTTCCGCTTGATAGTCGGGTTGTTCAGAGAGCAAATCTCGGCGAATTCATCGGCCGCATCGGCATAGGTCAAATCCAACTGCTTCTGGATCAGTTTGATGGGCTGCTTGGATAGGAACTGGGAGGACAAGTTCTTACTCATCTTGTCCCAGTCACCCTCCTCCTTCAGCTTATTGATGGCCGACAAAGATTTTTTCTCGCCGGTAATCGGGTCTGTGTACTTGCCATTCGGGTCGGGGTAGTAGCTCTGACCGTTGGCCTTGATGAATGCGCCGAAAGGATTGTCGGGGTCATCCTGAATCTTTTTGAATACATCCATCTTGGGCGTTCCGGAGTGCTTGTTCGTGTTAAACACGATGTCACACCCCTCCGGCATGTCATCAGAATACATGGCCATGCCCTTGAGGTAATGCGTCCCATCCACAAGAATGCGTACCTGCGCATAGTGAGCGTTTCCCAGGTCAAGGTCCGCAACGCCACGACGAATTTCAATGACTCCGTCCTTGTTCGAGCCGCCCTCATCCCCATAGAGCACCTTGACTCGGCTTGAATCGATGCTTGTTGGATACTCGCGCTTATCCCAGGATGCGCCTCCATCCGAAGAGTGATAGTCGCCCACCGACTTGATGATGTCGAGGTTCTGGTAGGCGTCTCTCTGCTCGATGTCGGGAACCGAAATAACCGGAGTGATTGTCCGCTTCTTGGGATCGTTCACCTGAGGGACTCCAACGCCATATCGGTTATAACCTTCTGTTTCCAGAATGAACAGAGCTTCCTGAAGAACTCCTTTCGAGACGCCAAGCTGCTGCTCTACGCCCTCGCCAACATCAAGAGCCCCTTTTACTGCCAGCTCTTTCTTCAATGCCTCGGCGGTAGCAAGGGCCTTGTTCTTGTTGCTGGCGGTGTTTTCATTGAGAAGCGCACGAACCGAGGAGTCGTTGTTGTACCCCATGATTTTGGCAATCTCATCGAGAGTCTTTCCTTCTTCACGAAGGGACTTGGCCCGTTCCGCCTGGAGAGCCCGTCGCTCATGCTTTGCCACCCGAACCTGCATACGAAGGTCAGTAGTGGACATCTTCAGCTCTTCGGCAATTTCTTTTTGGCTCTTTCCCATGGCTTCGAGTTCTTCCACTCTGGCCAGAAAGTCGCCGCCATGCTGATAGGGGTTTTCACCAGAACCCCAGGGGTAGCGCCCAGAGCGCCGCTTGACGCCATAGTGCATCAAAATATCTTCCGCGATGGGGTTCATGGCTTACTCCTCCTCTTTGATACTGTTGATGATTTTATCGAAGGTTATGATCCGGTCCATGATGGGGAAAATATCTTCGATCGTGGGCTGGTGACAAATGATTCCGTCATTCTGATAAATACGAAGCTCCATTTGAATCTCGTTCGGCTTGTAGTTATACTCCAAGCAAAAGAGCGCCGCATAAATCATCAGCTGTTCCATGTGTGTCGGACTTTCTCCAGTTTTCAAATCATGAATCCGGAGTATGTCGCCTCGAAATGAAATCGCGTCAGCGGTGCCGAAGCAGTTCGGGGAATAGTAGAGGATCTGTTCCGGAGTCATCTTGTAACCGATTGCATCGTTGACATACATGTTCAATGTCTTTTGCGACTTGGGTAGCCGCTGACCCAGCTTGATGCACTGGGCGGCAAAAGAGTGAAGGACTGTGCCGCGCTGGGCCGCACGATACTTGGCGTAGGCGTCGGCCACCTTCTCTTCCGTGTAGTTGATCCAGTGATAGGTGCTCGCGCCAAGAAAAGCATGTTGACCCTCAAGGTTGGAATGCTTTACAAAGTTCATCCAACACTTCCTCCTTGTTCTCCGGGGAGATGAATCTGGAGAACGACATCTCGTTCATCTTCCCAACGTAATATTCCTGGTTCGGCTGTCTCTTGGCTTTGTTAGATCTCTTGCATTCAAGGGAGGCCCATTTCTCGCCGTAAAGAATCAACAGGTCGGGAATGCCCTGGCGCTGGTCCATCTTAAATATCATGCAGCCAGGGAATCGTGCTTTCAGCGTGCTGATGAGCCGGTCTTGAAAACCGCTTTCCAGTCTTGCGCTTCGGGCCATCGAACGGCCTCCTTTCCGATAAAAGTGATAGAAAGAACAAGATATGCGCGACATATCTCTCTCCTCTCCATAAAAGAGTCTGTTTTTTTCGCGGAAAGAAAAACAGCCTTAAAATATCAATTTGGGCAAAAAGAAAAGAGCCGCGGCTGGCGGCTCTAATCTTTAATCGATACTAAATCCTATTTTCCGTTTTGGCTTGCTATTCTTCTCGGCAATCTCCTCGACCTTTGGTTTGCCAAACGATTGCCAGATCGTTTGGCTCCGGCGCATGATCCAATCGCCGCCGCCATCGAAGTGGTAAACGTTATCAGTAGTTGGGTCGAGTCTTTCATGTTCGGTTTCATAACATCGCCTCCTCATAAAGGCGACGGTTTTTCCTGCGAAAACAAAAACAGCCGAGACACCCGTAGGCACCTCGGCTAAACGCAGAATATCAATTTGTTTTCCATCAGCTGTTGTTCCGCAGATACCGAATCAGAATCCAAATCAGCCAAAGACCTCCCGTGCAGATGGTCAGGATAAGGTCCAGCAGCAATCCGCCGCCGCTGCGTTTCTTTCCACTACTCATAAGAATCCTCCTTGTCAAACTCTTTCTTTTTGTTGTCTCGATGAATGATCTTCTCAACGCCGGCCTTTGCTTTGACGGCAGTATCACCAGCATGGGTTTTTATGTGCTCCCATTTCTCGGCCCGCCTATCGGCTCTTTCTTGCTTCAAGGTGGCTTTCTGCCGCTCAGCTTCTTCAAATATCCGTAGACTCTCATCGATTACCTCACGAGTCACATACTGGATAATAACAACCTCTCCAGGCTTAAGTTTTGAGTTGGCCTTTTTATTGCAGGCAACGACCTGAAGGTCAAAACAATCCTTGTATCTAACATGCGCATCTCTGATGCGAACTTCGATAGGCAGCGCTTTCAGACCGTGGCTCTCTATAAGTTCTTTAGCTTCGTCCAGTTTCAAAGGGAACTTTTTGGAACAGAGCTCCGGCATGGATATCAATTCTTCAGAGGGCTCCGTTTCGTCTTTTCTGGGGATTCGGTCTATAAACTCAATCGCAACTGGAGTCACAGCACTAACGATTCCGGCGACAAGTCCGAGCTTCCCGCCAATATTGGGATTCGGTTTGTTAGATCTTCCCATCAGCCTTCCCTCCTTTGGGCAAAATAAAAGAGTGCGCCCCAATGAAGAGACGCACTCTGCAACTAAAGCGCATCTCTCATTGTTGCCACACAATCTCGTTACCCGGCTACGGGCGCATGAGTATAGAGAGAAGACACTTGTTGCCAAGATGTGTTCTCCGTAGCCGAATAATTCTTTATACGATTGTGTGGCGGATTCAGTATATCACAATGCGCCGCGAAATGGAAGAGTGAACTTTGCAGTCACGTCATCTTGTGAAAACGGCTCGAAACAGCCTCAAAACTCACTATTTTGCCCTTGCTGGCCCGTTGGCCACTTTTTTCTTCCACTTATATATAATTTTTAATATTTTTTTTTCGCATTTAATTAAGAAAAAAGTGGGCAAGTGGCCAGAAAACCCGCAAACCCTTGCGCCCCAAGGGTTTCAGCCTGGCCACTTTTGAAATAAAAGTGGGCAAAAAGTGGGCAAATGGCCAGTTTTTCACCAATTTTCCGTCCGTACACGGCTGTCCCACCTCCAAATTTTCGCAAAATCCGAACCAAAAGTGGGCAAATGGCCAGTTTTACAGACCAAAAGTGGCCAGCAAAATGACCTGCTACTAACAGTAATAGTAGCAGCTTTTGACCATCTGGGCAGAGATTTTCAAGCCGTGTACGGACGAATTCTATTCTAAGTTAGCCTGTTTTCTATCTTAGATTGGAAATATCCAGCCTCATTCTCAATAGGAACGCCGCTGGTAAGGCCTGTTTCGAGGGACAATGGGGCGGTACTGATAAGCCGGAAACGCCTGGTACGGACGCTTTTTGAGCAGAGACATGCCGTACTTTTTCGGCGGGACAGACTTCCGTCCGGGCCAAATATCAGGGCTGGAGAAGACCTCCTCCCACATCTTTGCAAATGCTTCGGCCGCATCCGATACCGATAGAGCCAAGGCGTCCCAGGCCTTCTGTATCTTGGCGACCGTTTCCAAAGTCTGTTCAAGTGTCATACTCGACCTCCACGTAATGCGTGTTTTGGAATCTGTACGGCTCGACTCAACTGATCAACCAGTTCCGCTGTTGGTGTGGCTGACAAATCTACCTTCACTTCAACATTTGCTTCCGGCAGTGGTAAATATCCAAGCGCCTCCATTCGCTTATGGTCGCAGGTGGATACGTACGGACACGCTTGGCATTTCTTCGCCAATCTTGATAGACCCATTCCACTCACCTCCAAACCTTTCCGGAACGCTTATCCACAAGAACGATCCGCCCCTCGATCTCGAAGTCCGACAAAGCGCAAATATCAAAGATCATATGGAGCAGCTTGTGGAACCGTTCCTCCTCGGCCTCAATATTCTTCAGGGCCTGATAGGCGGTCGGGTCAGAATATCCCTCTGCGTTTTTTCGGTCGTTCCAGGACAATCACTGTCACCCCGTTCCTTCATAAATTTGATAAGCGTTTGAGCGTGCATGTCGCAGATGCCGTATTTTTCTTGCAGCTTGGAGACGAACCAATCGGGAACAGGTTTTCTCCCGCACTCGATGGCAGACAGCTCAGCCGGTGAAATATTAAGGTCCTTTGCCATGTCATAGAGCAGGAGCGTCCTGACTAAGCGGATGTTCCGTACTGCTCTCTCAAAATCATCAAGTCCCATGCTCACTCTCCTTGTGCCACGCCTCCACATCGACGCCGATTCTCTTCAGCATCTGAGTGCAGAGCCAAATATCATCCTGGTCCTCCATCTCATAGCGGCTGACCAATTCTTTGATACGGTCGTGGAAGGCGTCGTAATAAGTTCGGAGCCGCTGAGCCCCGAACCCGAATTGCTCATGCAGCACCCATAAAATCGTCGCGTCGATCTCGGCGATATGTTTTCGGTCGTACTCTGCCAACTCCCGCTGGATCTCCAAGTCCATGGCTTTCTTCTCCGCCGCGGTAAGTACGGCCCCGTACACCTTTCCTCCGGCTTTCTTGACCTGCATAGCTGCCTCCCATCATTTCGTTGTTTTCGGTGAAGACCGGCCTAAATATCATTTCGCCATACAGGAAGCATTGGGATCGATCATTTTCTCCCCATCCATTTCCAGAATGGTCATAATGGCGTAGTTGGCCAGATCCATCAGGGTGTCCCGAATGGATTCGTCCGTAACCTGCTGCTGACCGGCGTCATTTGCAGAGAGGCGGGAGAGGGTCTTAAACCGGGAGAACTTGTCCCCCAACCGGATACGGGTCATAGCCAGCCCCTCCTCTACAAAGGTCTGATGGAAGCTGTCGCCGTAGTCATGGTTCTTCCTTTCGTACAAGCTGTTCAGCTCGTCGCAGATCGCCTTATGGCGCATCACTTTTTTGTTCATTGGTTTATTCCTCCCGAATAGTAGTTATCGAATTGCCCCTGTGTCCTGGCGGAAGTATATGCATTTCAACTCCACCGGCTCGATCCAGGGAATATCATGCAGGCGAATGCTGCTGATAGACTCGTCATCCTTCGAGGGCCGGCGGACGCTCACCTCATCCACAGCAGTTTGTGCCGCCAGATACTCCGACTTGTACTGGCACACGTCCCTATGGCTGCATCTGGTGCAGCAGGTTTCCTTTACTCCAAACATACGAACCATCTCCTCATAATTTCTATCAATCGTTGCCGCTTTGACATTCAGTTGATGTAGAGCCATTTGCAGCTCATCCACCAGGTAGGTTTTGTCATGGTCTTTAGGCTGACGAACCAGGCCTCGAATCCAATCGGCGACAGTAACGGGCGGAGGAATCTGCAAACCAAGGTCGCGAGCCATACTATCGATGTATCTCGCCATCTGGCAGGTCGGCGCCACAATGACCGCGCCTGTATCTGCGGATTGCCGAATCAGAAATGTGGTTTTGCCTGATTGTCTTCCTGAAACATAAATAGTCATGATGCGTTTTCTCCTTCGACAACAGATTCGACGATGGTTACGGTCCCCTCAAACACGCCGAATTCAGACGATTGCTGAAACGTGTGGGTTTCAGGCTCCTCGTCATCCCGCATGGGTCTGGTCAAATACCACAAGGAATCCTCTTTCCAGGTAATCATCTCCAGTTTTTGCCCGGGTTCAAGTTCTAATGTCATATCGCCACCGAGAGAGCGAGCGACGCCTTGGTCACATCCGGTCAAAAGTCCCAACGACAAAATAATGCACAAGAGTGTGCCAACGTAAATGCGTTTCATGTGTCCTCCCTTCAAAATATCAAAGGACCTCCGTAAGAATCCGGAATTCCTTGAACATACCATCTTCCAAAGTTACTTCAACGGGCTTCCCCAACAGCTCGGAAATATAATTCACCTTCGCATCCTTGAGGATTTTTGCCACGCGGTCGAGGGATTCCGCAAGATTAGTATGACGATTTCCAATTTCCCAGTGGCAGTCTGGAGACATGTTCACAGTGTATTTGCCACCATCCATGACGCCGCTGCCAGACATCGAGAAACCGAGTTGGAGCCCCAGCTGAAACGGGTAATCTTTCATACTGCCAAACTCGACAAAGTCAATTTTACCCAGTCTTTTCTCAAGCATTTTTCTCTTCCTCCCCGACAAGTTTCTGATATAGTTCCTTGGCCTCTTTGCCTTGGAACTGATTGATAATCCGGACATTATCGCCCGGAGCTTTTCTCCCAACGATCAATACCGCAGGGTCGCCGTGGCTGTGGTCGAATCCTACCAGCACAGTGTCGAAATTTTTCATAGAATCCACCTCAAAAAGTCGAACAGAAGTTTTACAAGGAATAGAACGCCGAGGATGGCCAGAACAGCGACCGAGTTGAAGATGAACCTTAGAATATCATCCCAACCGTTTTTCATTTCTTGGTCACCCGCTTCGCCTTCCGCTCCTCATACTCGGCCTTTTCAATCTGGACCATCTTGCCGTCCTCTTCCTTGAAGTAGCGGTTAAGCTCCACCTTCTTGTCATCGGGCGTAAGAATATAATGGTAGCCAACCGTATCGTAGTCGCCGTTCTTAGGATCGACCAGGAAGTCTTCCGAAAACACGCGATACTTCTTGCCGGCAGGCAGATAGGGCATGGTGATGGGGAAGATCTTATCCACGAGCCGGGTCATGAAGCCATTGCTGAAGGCCGCATTCGGAGCATTGATGTTTATGCCGCAGACCCGTTCGGTATCGGAATAGGTGGCTGTGCCATCCGGAGCAACCTCCTTGAACAGGGAGGACATGCGCTTGCACTGGTACTTCTGATATCCTTCTTTCCAGTTGCACTCACTGGTGATGTCGCTCCAAATATCAGGAGTGTCCTCAATGGGCGTCAGGCACTTGCCGTCAATCAGACGGTTCAGAATGCTCTTGGTGATCTGGATGCCGAAACCGCTGTGACCATCCCTGTAAAGGCACTCGTAGGCCCTCAGAGCGCTCTTGTAGCAGGCCACGCCATAGGCCCAGTCATCCGTATCCTCCGAAGCCTCTTTTTCCCGCTGACAGGCCATCTCGACCTCCTGAGAGGCCCAGCGGTTTTCCTCTTCGTCCATCAGCACCGCCCGGTCATCCCAATACTCATTGGCAAAGACCTTCCGACAGTCCCCGCCAAAGGCCTCGACGATCTCGGGCAGGTTCTCGTTGACTGCGTCCAGGTGAATATCATGCTCCTTGCAGAAGCTCACAGCCTTCTCCAGGGGCTCTCCGACACGGTTGGTCCAGAGGATGACCTTGGTGCCGTTGGCCTGCTCCTCTTTCAGCCGATTGATGTTCTTCCAGATGGGCTCTCCCACCTCCGGCCACTTGTTGACTGCAAGACAGCCGTCGAAGTCCACAGCAATGATCTTCGGAGGGGTAGCCGCCGTAGCGTTCTCGGGTTCCTTGGTTTCGACCGCATTTGCATTCATTTCGTTCATGGTGTTTTCTCCTTTTCAAAATATCAATCGATAATGGTGAGTTCACTCATCGGAACGGTTGCCAGTGCTCCGTTCGTTTTCTTGATAACGGCCTTGTCTGCGAAGAGACCGACGCCGAGTTGTAAAATATTAACCACTTCACGATTAAGCTCCATACATTTGGGGCAGAAGTTAGCGGGCTCCATGCCCAAATCCATACAGGCAATACAGGCAATACAGTCAGGCTTTCTTTGATAGACTGCTTTCATCGCGGCTCCTTTCCGGAAAATATAAATGCCCCGAACTGCTGTTACACAATTCGAGGCATTCTTTTTTTTCGTATTAGGTTTAGTCCGAGGCTTTGAAATTGTAGACGGGGCGGATACGCTCCACGATTTCCGCAGTTGGCCTGATTTGAGAGACGATCTCGTCCATGCTCTTATAAGCCATCGGAGATTCATCCAAAGTGTCGGGTACAACGCAAGTCGAATAGATGCCCACCATTTCTTTCTGGAACTCATCCATAGATAGCGTATTGAGCGCCGCCCGCCGGCTCATCAGGCGTCCGGCCCCATGGGGAGCAGAGCAGTTCCACTCTTCATTGCCCTTGCCGATACAAATTAAGCTGCCATCTCGCATGTTGATCGGGATGAGCAGCTTTTCTCCAGCTTTGGCGGAAACGGAGCCCTTTCGCAGGATCATGGCGTCCGTATCGATGTAGTTGTGAATGGTGGTGAAAATATCCACTGCGTGAAGTCCCATCCCCTCCAGGATGACATCAACCATGGCTTTCCGGTTGAGCACTGCAAACTGCTGCGTCAGTTTCATATCGTGGATATAGTCGTCAAACAGCTTGCCTTCCACATAGGCCAGATCCTTTGGAATATCCAGTGTATGCTCTTTCTTGAGAATAGCGATGGTCATCTGGATCTCCTTGACCCGGCCCTCAGCTTTCATCCGATCAATGATTTCCTGGATTTGATGCTTGACTTCACCCCAGAGCGCACGGCGGCCTTCGTTTTGATAATAGTCGGCCACTTCCGTTCCGAGATGTCGGCTCCCGGAGTGAACGACAAGGAACAGCCGTCCGTCCCCGGCTTGGTCTACCTCAATAAAGTGGTTACCGCCTCCCAAAGAACCGATGCTGTGAACTGCTCGGTCAAGATTGATCTGGTCGGCACAACGGAGCTGGGTCAAGTCGATTTCCGAGTTGAGCGGATGGGGAATATCACGAATTTCCCTGCCATAGGGGATCTTCTCCCGAATCAGTGCATCCAGCTTTGCAAAGTCGATCTCATGCTCAGCCAGTTCTACCGTTTCCATACCGCAGCCGATATCTACCCCTACCATACCCGGAACGATTTTGTCTTGGATGGTCATGGTGGTGCCGATGGTACAGCCTTTACCCGCATGGACATCGGGCATAATGCGGATTTTACAGCCTGCAAACTCAGGCCGGTCACAAACAGCTTGAATCTGCTCCCGAGCCGCTCCTTCCAGCTCGTTGGTGTAGCAAATAGCAGTGTTGTATTGCCCTTGAATTGTTATCACAGTTTTTCTCCTTTCCTGCGAGATTTAGAACCAGACGTCGATCGACGGGAAAATATCCTGGAGAGATTCTCCATCAAAGAACCCGTCCGAAAGAAGATCGTCAATGTTGTCGTAGTCTTTCCACACCTCGCCATACCACATAGTATAAGTGGTCTCTGAATCCTGAGTTTGCGGCTCTACGCCACATTGTTGTCCATTATACTCGAACTCGGCGGTGCCGTACTCCTCGGTCAGATTTCTTACAAATTCCTCCAAAGTCATAAAATATCATCGTTCTCCTTTCTGAGATCGGGTGGTATCTCTTCTTGTTTGTTACTAATCTGTTTGCCGGTTTCGTGGTCCCATTCATAATAATGAACATGTTCCCCATGTCTTCCGTATGAATGGTGTTTTGGGTTTCCGTGATCGGTTGTGTGTATCTCCTTTACTTTCCAACCATCGCCGTCATAAAAGGCACGAGTTTTAACGCTACCGTCAGAAGTAACATGGTCGACAACACTGTCCGGTTCATCTCGCTTAGAAGGAGCAGTGTGTCCTTTGATGGTTTCTGTCACTATTGTATCAGACTTCCCGGTTTTATCAAGCGGATACGGCGGCCCATTACGAACGCCCCACTTCTGACCTTTGACGCCATGATGAGCAAGGACATTAAATCCAAGCCGGCCCCGGAGTTCCCAGAGAATATCTTCCACGGTTTCGCGGGTCTTCGGGTTCAGTTTGATATAGTCATTATGTTCATCATACCACGAGAAGATCTCGCTCAGATTACCTTCCGCCCAGCTGAAGGCCCACCAGTCGCAGATCATCTCAATAATATAATTGTAAGGCATCTCCAGCAGGACTTCGCCTTCACCGGGGTCATCGTTGATTAGAACCCAGTGCTGCCAGTGATGGGGATTGCGGTGGATGTGCAGGAGCCAGGCTCTTTGGAACGCCTGGACAACAGCATAGGAGCGGTTGCCTCCATAGAAATAAGCGTCATAGGCCTCGTACTCATCCGGCTTTGATTTGGACGCATCATGCTCGAACTCGGTCTGCCAAGCAGCGTCCGGTTTCCCCTCAAAGAGCCAGGGCATGTTAGTCTGAAGCCAGTCAAAACCCTTTTTCACGTTGGCCTTGTGCTTTTGTAAATATAAATCGTATTGGTAACTCACGGGCCGCACCTCAATTCTTGATGCCAAGTTTCAGTTTGGCCTGCTTGAGTGTCAGCCCAACAAAGTCGTTCGGTTTGATGATGGCAGGCGCCTTGGAACGGGAAACGGCTTCCCCATACTCCAGAACACCTTGCGTTCCGTCGTCGTAGAGAAGCCGCAGCCGATCGTTCAAAATATCACGCTGAACCATCCTGATTCGCTTTTGTGCCATATTGCCCTCCTGTGTTTTAAGTGGTGTATGCCAGGTCCCAATTCTGGGCAAATGCCTTCGTAGAGGAGTAAGGGCAGGAACGAGTCATGAAACGCCCGACCTTCCATTCCACCCAAAGGAACTTCCCTCGAATATAAATGCGGGCGTCATAGGCTTCGCCGTTTTTCAGACCCATGGAACCATCTTCCCCAATGAATCGCAGTTTCATAGCGCACAGCCTCCTCATTCATCCGTACCCTCGTAGCAAACGGGTTTATGCGAGTGCAGGTTTACTGGATGCTCCAGACACTCGTCGCAGGGCGGTTCGTTTTCCTCCAGCTTCTCATGCTTGCAGGTTTTGCAGTATTTGTCAAACCGGACAAACAGGTAGTCATCTTGGATGCTCATGGCGGTGCCTCCTAAATATCATTGGCGCTGCGATGCAGGCTCTGCTCCGTGCTGAAACCGTCCGGATACCGCGCCTTGAGCTTATCCACATTCATTTGCAGGATGCTCTCCAGGTCGTAGCCAATGGCGTCAGCGCTGACAGCCAGATACCAGGCAATGTCGCCCAGTTCTTTGGCCATGTGCTCCCGGTCGAACTCGTGGCCTTGGAACAGCACTTTCTTCATCAGGTCAATGGCCTCGCCGGCCTCTCCGTTCAGGCCCATAAGCCCTTCCAGAACGCGAATATAAGGGACGGGGTCGGTGGTGATGCGTGACTCCGTGCGCAGCGCAAGCGCCTGGTATTCATTGATTGTCATGGTAGAATGCTCCTTTTCGTGTGTGATTGCTTGGTCAGTATGCGGTATTCTGGCGGCGAGTTGGTCGATGATGATCTTTTGGTTGATTGGCTCGACAATTTCATCCAAAATACGCTTTTCATACAGTTCCCGCCAAAATTTTTCCCTTTTCCAGAAGGATAGTTTTCGGATTTCCGCCATCAGGTCGATGCAGACCATTGCCTCTACCATGCCCCACCGTCCGTCACAGGCTCGTTCATTGCACCAGGCTGTGAATTCCTTAAAGGTCAAAATATCAATCCTCCCTCTCCACAAAATAGACGTTGCCGTTGTGCTCCACCTTCTCAAAGCCGTTGGGGAAGGTTGGAGCATTGATTGCATGGGAAATATCAGTGGTATGCCGGCAATCGGGGTAGTGACACCGGTCGCCGCATTGCTTGCGATCGCAAACATAGAGCTTTCGCATTGGAACCCCTCCTATGGCTCGATGATTTTGTGAAAATCAGGCTTCGCTTTCTCCTTAATTTCGGACCACAGAGCCTCGCTGGCCAGTTCATGCGTCCAGACCGGCCTGCCGAGGAGTTTTTCGATGTACTTGTGCACTTCGGAAAAGTCGCACATCAAAATGCCGGTGTAAGCCGATAGGACTACTTTTTCATGAAGCGTCATCTTTTTGTCCTTTCTCCGGGCGAAGCCGTGAAATATCAATATAGTTTGGACAGTGCAGAGATATGCCCATTTCTTTCGCCATCATTTCATACATGAGCAGGGTGGGTTTCAGCGAGCAAACTTTGATGTGGATGCAGGTCAAGCATCGTATTCCTGGAATGTCCATGCTCAACCCTCCTTGATATCAGCGCTCACTTCCGGAAACTGATGCTCGGTCGGGCCGTATCCCTCTGTCCTAATTTTGACCGTCAGGTTTACTTTGGCGCGATCCACATTGAAGTGGTCTGCAAGTGCCTGGACAATATCTTGTTCGTTTAGTCGAAGTATTTTTTCCATTCGATCGCCCCCTTTCAAATATAAAAGAAGAGAGCCCACGTTTCCGTAGGCTCTCTCTTTGGTCGAGGTTTAGAACTTCAGCTTTTCATTGATTTTGCGAATCTGTTTCTCGACCTTTTCCTGGATTTCGGTGTTCCCGGCCTTGATTGCCAGATCCAGGACTTCCTGCCAGTCTTCCAACTGGTCCAGAAGCATACCCTTATACTGGTTGTCTGTCATGCCCATGGGATCATCACCACCATCCAGAAGGTGAGAATTGTTGCGTTCAGCCATAGCTTAACAACCTCCTTCCATAATAGGAGCTGCACTTTTTGCGCATAGTCGATTTGGCTTATCCAAGTTCATCATACCATGCTTGGCCGAAGAGTGTCAATCAGAGGTGTATCGCCCACCACAAAAGCATACAGACAGAGAACTTGGCAAAGAACCACAGAAACTCCCCTATTTTCTGCATCAAAAGCCACGTTATGGGGTGCTTTTCGATCCACTTCTGTTCCTTATTCATCATTTAACCCTCATGTAATTTACAGAAATGATCGAGCTGGGTATTCAGCTCCTCATGGACTCTTCGTTTTGCCTCTTCCATGATTTCATTACTAATGGGGATATCTTTCAAACTGGGGCCAGTAATCAGCTCACTGTACGGCAAACCCTCGATCCAGTCGCAGAAGGTGTGCCACTCATCCAGCTGGTGATTCCGCCGGCTCTTGTAGATATTGGCCAGCACTTCATAGTTGAGCATGACCGTTCGCCGCTGGTTGTAGGAGGAAGGGAGAAGCTGAATCATCTGCCACCAAATTTCCTTGGCTTTCTCACTTGCTTTGGGGACTTTTTGTTTCTCCATGCTCAGATAGTATTTTCTGGCATTATTCAACAACTCAATGGTTGCGTTAAGTATCTCGATTGGGGAAAGACCTCTCCAACCACCTCCGAGAGGATACGCAAATACCTCTTTATCAATCAAATGCTCATAGCTGAAATCCTCCAGCGTAAACTCCTTCGCCGCAATTTTGTGCATTGTGGAGCAGGAATTGGCCACCGTCCCCACCTTGTAGGTATCGAACTCCTTCCACCAGTACAGAGGGCCAATCAGGTCTACATAGACCGGTATCATCCGCATGAACTTCCGGTGGTCGGTGCCGGCGTTGCGGAGACGGTTCATCAAATTCGCATCATTAGGGCCGATCCAAAATTCAGAATCATCAGAATAAAAAGCCAAAATATGACCTTCCCTCTGAGCTGAAGCGACATATCTCCAACTGGAATCGCTATTCGCCCAAGAGTTCATCGGATTGCGCATACCATGAATGGCGTGCTCCCAGCCCAGAACCTCGGTGTTTTCAATTTTCAGCATTGGGTCCAACTCCCCTAACTTTCAAATTTTCATCAGCGACATTATGCTCCGGAACGATACTCATGCTGACCAATCTACCAGAATCGATGACGGTGATGTGATCCTCCACATGCGTCTTAATCCTGGTATAATATCCGCCAACGAAATACTCGTTTCCAGGGAGAATATTCGTATCGAACAATGATACCACGCCTTTGAGTCCGTCCTCCACCTTGGAAATATCAGCATGTCCGATTATTTCATCCATATCGAAGTTGTAGGCTACCGGGATTTTCTCGGGGAACGTGATCTTGCAGTCCGGGGCAAATTTTCTATTGCATTTATCCACGGTGCCAAATTTTAAGACCTGACCTTCAAACTTAATACCCATTAGTTTCTCCTTTCAAACAGGCGTGGAGCCTTCTAATCGAATGAATACCCCATATTCATTAAAGTTCGGATCGCCGAGCGTTGCTCCTGAGAACAGGGCAACGACTTCTTCCATGGTCAACTCAACGATGATGTTGCCATAACAAGACGTGCAGCGTTCTCGGTCTTCCGCTGTCTTAATGATTAGCATCGTTTTCTCCTTTCATCTTTGCATTCCACTTTTGGATCGATTCCGCTCTGGACTTCTGTGACCTCTCTAAAGAGATGGCGCAGTCCGGATTGATGCACCCGCATAAATATCCATCCCGCGAATGCCAAATATGTGCCGGGCGTCCGCATTTGCAACGAACTGCCGCTATCTGCTCATTCTTCATAGATGATGAGCGCACGATCCACGATGATTGATTCCGAAGGAACCCCATTCGTAAACTTGAGCGTCAGGTTCATGCTCTGATACTTGATGTCGATGACCTTTTTGTCAGCGATAAAAGCATTGATCGAGCTTTGAAAGGCCGCGGGGTCATCATTCGATAAAATACAAACTTTCATTACTGACCCTCCAATTTACCGGCGCGATTGTGTTTCTCCATCTCCGCCAGAATAGCGTTTTCGTCGTCGCAGAACTTGATTTTTGCAGGGTCGATCCGCCGGACGCCGTCCTTAAACTCGACAATTCCATAGACTTGCCCAATCTGGCCTCCGGGATGACCACCCCGCAGCGGACTCGCATCTATCACATTGGACCAATTCTCCCAGCAATGGAAATATCCCAGCTCGCCATCTACCTCACAGAGCCGGGTTTCCCATCTGATTTCACAATTCAATCCAGCCATGGTCTTACCTCCTAAATATAATTTTTCGTCCGTACCCTACTTAATGTCCGCAATAGACTCCACAAAGCAGTTATAGTAGGTGTAGCGCTTCCCCTCATAGTCAAAGAGGACGTAGCCGCCGTCATTGCCCTCAATGTCAATTTTCCCAGTGTACTGTGCAATGATCTCGCCATCTGCCGTATAAATCGTCACCGTCCGTTCGAGCCCATTGTCCAGTTCGCTTTTCTGGTCGGTCATTGCCCGTTGACCGCTGGCGGTATTCTGATAATACCAGCGCATCCCGGCAAAGAGTCCGATGATGAGGAGCATGGCGGCTACAATGCCAAGAACCTTCCAGACAATCTTTTCAAATATAATTGCGCCAGAGATGCCAAATGAAAGAATAAAGAGAGCAAGAATCCCAAAGAGAACCCACCCCTGAATCGTCATAATGTTCTCCTTTCACTGCTCCGGAGTGGAGCTGCTGTTTTTGTTGCCGTAAAATATGGCCGCGATAAATGCCTGGGTCAACCGCATAGCCTCTTCCGGGGTTGCTTTCGCCGCCAGGGTGCTCCGATAAAAGAGAAGGGCCGTTTCCGCAATCGACCCAATGGCGCTGATAAACTCTTGTAGCTGCTTTTTATCCATTGGCAGTGCCTCCTAATAATAAGAAAAGACCACCCCCGAAGATGAGGGTGGCCTCGATTTGCGTTTCAACAATAGTTTTTCTCAAAGTCTTCCAGAATATCAATGAACTCTGCCGGCAGATACTCTATTGCTTTCAATCTGAGGTCGTTCGGGACGCCGTAATAGGCTCCCGCGATCCCGCCGGCAATGGCCGCAATTGTGTCGCTGTCCCCACCGAGGGAGACCGCGATGCGGATAGCATCTTCAAAGTCCTCGGACTCCAGAAACGCCTTGATTGCCTGCGGAACAGAGCCCTGACAGCTTGCGTCAAAGCGGTATTTAGGCCGGATCTCGTCAATGGTGAAATCCAAAATATAATACCACTCCTCGATGTGCGCCCGGATTGCTCCTTTTGGAATTCCACACATCGCACCCCAAGTAGCCAAAGCCGCAGCCTCCGCGCCTTTTATCCCTTCTGGATGATCGTGACTGACCTGCGTTACTGCCTTGGCAAGTTGGATACATTCTTTTTCCGTTTTGGCAACATAAGCCACCGGGCTTACCCGCATGGCGGAGCCGTTTCCGTAGCTCCGGTAGGGCCCCGGGTTCTTATGGTGAAGCCAGAGGTAGAATATCTGTCCGTACCCGGCATTGGGGTACTTTCGCCCAATCTCCTGCATACACCGAACCGTATGATCACTGAGCTCGGTATAGTCGCCTTTGCACTCCAGCAGAGCTTTGGCGACCGCTACCGTCATGGCTGTATCATCTGTAAACCGGCACCGGTCTGTGAATAGATCAAAGTCCTTGGACTTGTGGTTGTGCCGTTCAAATCTGGAGCCAACAATGTCCCCAATAATCGCACCAAGCATTCCTTTCACCTCTTTCGAGACAGAATATAATAAGGTATGGTCACTTGTCAACTTCCAGGATGTGCGCCGCAAGCATGTCTGCTGTATGCGTCCAGAGGACGTTCGGATACGCATGAATTGCCCTTGTGTAGTCGTTCCACTCTTTCTGGTCTACAAAGGCGCCCATGTGATAACGGATGCACAGGATTTCCTCCATGGTAAGGGACAAATGCTGGGAAAGCAGCATCACCGACTTCTCCCCGTGCCCTTTGAGAACCGCATCGGGGTCGTACTCCCACTTGCTTTCATCAACAAGAGGGATCGGGGCACCGCCACCATAGAAAGTCGCGTCAACCGGATGCCGGTATTGGTCCTGCTTGCAAATATCATGGAACATGCCGATGATGTAAGGCGATTCCGGGCGTCCCCACGCCAGGCTATTCTGCTTTGTGAGTTCTACCAGAGAGTTGGTCACATTCAGACTGTGCTCGAATAGACCGCCCTCGTATGCTCCATGGTATTTGGTGCTGGCCGGGGCCGTAAAGAAGCCGTCGCCTTTCAACCTCTCAACGATGTTCTCCGGAAACAGATGCAGAGCAGGCTCCATGCAACTGCGAAAAGCGAAAACGCGACTTTCAACATCGCTATGGTCTGACGCAAATTTATTTTCGTCATTCATCGTCTTTCTCCTTTTAGAGTTTAATTTCAAGCTGCTCACATTGGATGCAGAATCCTCTGTCCTTCATTGCAAGCAGCTGTCGGGCCTTATTGACGGCCCAGGGGTCATCCAAAGGCAGGTTCATGCCAGTCGAGTGGTCGAAGTCTTTGAATTCTTCCGCATAGGGAACCTTGGCGGCGATATCGGGATACTTCTTCTGGAGCTCTTCCAGCTCCGTAGCCCATGCCGACCAGGTGCTATCCGAAATGAGGTTATCGTCCATTTTGTAATAGATGATGCTGTGAACGAGAATTTGTCTCCGCCTGCGGTTAAGCAGCTCTGCGACGTCTTTCCTGTTCATGACTCTTGGGGTTCACCTCCAACGGCTTTGTGGCCCAACCGACAAACTTGCCCTCGTTGAAGTTCTTCTTCTTGGACAGAGCCTTGCTGATGGCGAGGTCAATCCCGGAAAAGCTCTTCAGGTGGTAGTAGTTGAGATCCCGGTAGGGCGTGTTCAGCCGGTCAATCCGTCCGGCCGCCTGCGTGGCAACCTTGTAGGAATACTGCTGCGAGTAGAATATAATAGTGTCCGTGGTGATGCAGTTCCAACCCTCGCAGCCGGCGGTGTACTGGACGAGGTACACCCACTTTTTTCCGGTAGGGATTTCCTGGTGCTTGTGACCGTTCCACTCCGCAACCTCCGTACCCTCCGGATACCCCAGTGAACGCAAAATATCCAGCTCATAGTCGTAGCTATAAAAGATGATGGCCCTGGGATGGTCCTCCATGATTTCCAGTATCGCGACAGACCGGGATTCATCCGAATTGGTCACCCGGCGAAGCGCCATGCAGAGTTCGGCTGCGGTTTCGATGGGCCTGTCCTCCCAGGGATTCCATCGCGTCCGCATGATGTCCTTGTATCTGGAAATATCATACGAAACCCGGATGTCCTCATGATGGGATACTGTCTGCCGCTTGAAATCCATGTTGACCAGAATCCTGTCCCGAAGCCGGATTAGCCTTCCGGTATTGCGGTAGCCGTCAACCTTCGGGTATTTGGCCCTCCAATCGTAGATCACATGCTGGTCCACAAAGTCGGTCTTGTTGCGGTAGAACCCGTTGGCGATGAAGACCGGAATATAATCCTGCCAGGTGTCGCCAGGCGTGGCCGAGAGCAGAAGCCAGTCATTCGACTTTACGATTTTGAGGAACGCCTTAGTCCAGGCGCCATACCCCACCACCCGCTGTTCATCAAAGATAAAGAAGGCGTCCTTGACGTCAACGTACTTACCGATGTTGTTCCAGGAGTCGATGACCACTTTGTTTTTGTAGTAGTTGGCTTCCGGAGTGGGGGAGAGCAGGAACGGAGCCAAATCGCCCTGCCATTCACAGGTGTCCCGTTTTCGTGCAGTGGTGATGATGTAGAGGTCTCTGGGATTCTTCATCGGAATATACTCGTCCGTACCCACTTTGCCGCCCTCTTGCACATAGTAATAAGCGAGGCCGGTCCGGGACTTCCCCGAACCAACCCCGCCGCAGAGGATACAGCCGTTTTTCATCCGATTCAGAGCTTCGAGCTGGTAGTCATATAACTGGATGGCCACGGGGCATCACTTGTCCTCTTTCTCAAGATACTCGTCCGTCCACTTTGCAATGACATTGTAGTAGTTGCCCTTGTTGCCGAGAGCTTTCTTCGCAATCGCCATAGCAAGCCCCTTCTCCGGATCGAACTCGTCGTAAACGGCTTTGACCACAGTCTTGGTGCCATCGGCCCAGAAGACGATAGTGGCTGGCTCGTTGAACATCACGTCCAGAATCTCCGGAACAAGAGCGCTATCGTCAAACCTCCGCAAGGCCTGAACCATAGCGCGATAAGCTGCCGGCGGCTGATTCATCTCCTGGACAGACTCGTAGTAAATCTTGCTGCGTCCCCGGGGCAAAAAGTTGCTTCCGGCAACGCAGGTTTGACAGACGGGCGCTCTAAGGTAATTGTCGCGCACGCAGTCCTCGCATCTTGGCCATTTATTCATGTCGCATCCTCCTTAAATAAATCCATAAACGTCCGAATGGTTCTTCTTGTGTGCCATACGTCAGAAAAATACATGGGCGTGAACCAGTAATTTTCCATGCTGTCGCCAGGGGTCATTGGCTCCGTAAGGGCGTTTCCGACCTTGATATAGCCAGCGACCCCGAGCAGGGAGATCTGAATATAACACATTAGCGCCACCAGTTCCTCGATGTCCTGCCCGATGATCAGAATGTGGTTCTGAAAGTTCAGGCCCGCATCTTCCAATTTGCGTCGGGCGGAATTGATTGCGGCAATTAGATTTGCTCCTGCTCCACAGCAGCAGTCATTGATGGAAACATAGCCCTGCTTGTCAATCTGCTCAACAAGGTCGTCCATCGTGATGTCCGCCATCAGTTGGCACACGTGGTATGGCGTAAATATCTGTTTCAGCTCCTCATAGTCGAGGTGCAGATCCATAAACATCTCGCCGAGAAAGTCCTGTTCCGGGTTTTCATCCAGAGCCAGGACTACAGCGGCATAGAGTTTGGGGAAAATATGCTGCTGAGATTCTTCGTATTTGTTGATAATTTCCAGATACCGTTTCTCTCGCTCATCATAGCGGGCTTTATCCACGGTATTGGACATTGCGCAGGCCGCCATGACGATGAAATCCCTCCAAATATCAATCGGGCGACATTTTGGAGAAAGCAGCTGCTGAAAATTAGAGCGAAACTCGTGATAATACTCGCTCTTTCGCGTCGACGGCCTGGCTGGAATGTACTCTTTCCGGACGGGACGAGCCGATTCCAGCATCTGTGTGATGGGTGTTCTTTCTTGCCCCATCGCTTTGGGCGGAACAGCCATGGGAGGTTGCCACGGTTCCTCCATGGACTTCGGTTTTGCCCGTGTTCTCGGTTTCTGCTGGGGAGGCGTGGAAGGGTTCTTCGTTTTCTTCTTCCGGGAATTTTTCCAGAATGGCTTCATTCCACACCCTCCTTAAATATCATGCGGCAATTTACCTCATTTGCCATGGTTTTTCTCCTTTCAAAAATAGGAGAGGGCGCCGGCTATCTCCTTATTCACCGACGCCCCCACATTGGTCTTACTCCTCCGGATACTCGTCGCCGGCGTACTTCTCGGCGAACTCATCCTCTTCGATGACCACGTACAGCGAACGCAGGTAGGCCTTAACGCCGCTCTTCTCGTTCTTGGTGCCCTCCTGAATCACCCAGTTGTAGGGGCGGATGGTCAGGTCCACATTGCGGATCTCCGCGAAGTCGAGGGTGTCGATGGACTCCTCATCCAGCTTTACCTTCTTGCGCTTGGTAATCATGTAGACCGTGGGCGGAATGTTCTCAAAGCTGACCGCCACCTGAATATAATAGCGGGGCTCCTCGCCGTCCTCACGGGGCGGACGAACACGGACATTCCAGCCGTCATCGATCAGCTTCTGGGCGTCTGCGGCATCTTCGATGTAGACGCAGAAGTTCCGCTGTCCGGCGCGGTTGTACTTGCTCTCTCTGCCGGAGAAGTTCCGGAAGAGCAGGCGGGCGTTCTCGATCACAAGGTTCTCATTCACTCTGGGATTAGCCATAATAAAACTCTCCTTTATTTATCGTTGATTTGGGAAAGGTGTTCGCAGATAATCGTGCCCCTGCGGAGCAATGCGACTTCCTCTTCCAGCTTCTTGACGCGGTTCAGCAGTCGTCCCTCATAAACCATGGCCATGAAAGCCAGCAAAACCGCCAACACGACATTGACGCCGCATAGGAAGAACCGCTCGGTGGCGGCGCAAATGAACGCAGCCAGAACGTCGAACCAGAATATAATCAGCACGATGCTCATCGTCTTCACCTCACATCAAAGGCGGTAGCGTCATCGCCATAGGGCTCCCCGGGGCCGAACCAGGGTGGCGTGTCATCGTCCGCTTTCACATAGGGGTCGTCGGATACGAACCACTCGAAGTCTCCGTATTGGGAAATATCCACAACGGCGGCGTCCACCATGGCATCGTAGTACCCCCGGTCGATGCCGTCTTCCTTACCCAGATGCTTGACCATCTCGGACTCCAGCCAACGGTAGCCCTTGGCCCCGCCAGCAGAGGCATAGCTCTTTTCGCCGGTCTTTTTGTCCACGACCTCCCGCAGCAGCAGACCGCCGTTGCAGCCGGGTTTCATAGGACAAAAGGAGCCAACCTTGCCGATGAAAATATAATTGTGGCCCGGTTCGATTTTGGCTTTCAGATCCGCAACGACCTCGTCATAATCCATGGGGTACTGTCCCTCTTTGTCCGGCCATTTTTTCCGCAGTGTTTCAAGCTCTTTCTCATACTCGGATACATCCGGCAGGGTCTCGTTCGTATCCAGGTACAGTGCGGTGGTGACCGACTTGGTCTCGCACATATCCTCGAACACGATCTCTTCCCTGGAGAACAGCTTCTTGAACACGTAGGGGATCTGGAACTGGGTGCCGGTGGCGTTCCATTCGCCGGGGTGTTTCCGAATATCACCGGGCACATAGCCGTAAGCCAGCTGGCATTTCTCCGCCGTGGCGTACTTGGCGATGTAAACGGCGTTGTTCACCAGGCACATCCGGTCGTAGGTAGCCTCGTGCTCAAAGGTATAGCCGTACTTCTCACCGTACTTCATCACAAAGTCGATGATGGCCGGCGTTGCGTCCGGGATTTTAATGGAGTCCGTCTTGATGTGGGCAACAGTAAAGCCCCGTTTCTGGACCTCGTGCTTGAGGTTGACCATAAACAGGGCTCCGCGCTTGGCGACGATATTGTCTTTGTTCCGGTTGTCCCGGAAGGGATTCTCGAAGTTGGCCGAGGTCAGGCCATAGACCGAGTTGATGGCGATTTTCAGTGCCTGGGCCAGAGCGTCCGCCGAACCCTCATCCGTCAGATACTTGGCCAGTGCGCCGTTCAGCATCTTCCGGGCCTTCTCAAAGTTCTTGTGTTTGATCTCCACACGGGCGTCCTTGATCTCCTGGAACCGCTTGGTGTACTCGGGGCCGAACAGCTCCTCCGCAATGATGCTGGAGGGGTGCATGGAGGCAATGTCCAGCAGGGCGATGTCGCCGTACATACCCGGCTCGGCATAGACGTAGCCGCCCTCGCCAACCTCCTCACCGCGATAGAGGGACTTCCCGCCCTCGAATTTGTATCCGGGGAAGATGGGGCGTCCCTTTTTGTCAAAGGCGGTGAACTCGTCGAACTCAGGTTCTCCCATGGTAAAGGGCAGGTCCCGGTTTGGATCATAGATCTGCGTCGTATCGCCCATATTCCGGTAATTGAACTGATCCTGGGGGCGCTTGTTGCCGCCAAATATAATTCTGGTGGTGAGTGAGTTGGTGGTGTCGTTCACCGTCATCCCGGCCACGTCTGCCAGGATCTCCCGGGCCACAAAGTCGGCTTTCCGGGCATTGAAGACGGCCTCGGTAGCAATGACATCGTTGTCGCAGTATTCCGCGACCTTCTGCCACATCTCCTCCGGAACCGGCTGGTCCCAGGGAAGACCCAGCTCCTGGTGATGAAGACCCAGCTCGATCTCCCATTTCTTCAGACTCTGTTTGACCGAGCAGAAGTCGTACACGTCCGTATAAGAGACGTTGTAGGCCTCCCCAAAGAAGCAGTTGGTGCTCCGGGCCTTCTTCTCGCTGTTGATGATCTTCTGGGACAGGTTGTAGAGCTGCTCGTTGGTGTAACCCATCAGCCGGGCGTACAAAATATGATTGTCGTACCGGCGGCAGTTGAACCCCACCAAACGGAACTTCATCAGCTCCTCGATCTCCGTGGGCTTGGGATTGATCATCCGGACCACGGTTTGTCCGGGTCCTTCGATCTTCCAGTTCACCAGGAACAGATTGGGGAATACCTCTACATCATAAAAGACCAGCTTGGCCTCGTCGTTTTTCACCCCCTGCCCGTCCTCGGCGGATTTGAAGGGCATCTTATTCACCAGCTTGATGCAGTATTCCGCCTGGTTGGTGCTGTTGGCGGCGAAGGCCAGGACCGCGTTGCGCATATCGGTGACGTCGTAAGGCATACCGCTCTCATAGGCGTCCGTCAGAATCTTGTGGATAAAGTCGATAGAGGGCTTAGTAGCCGGATGGATTTCCTTATTGAGGTTTCGCTTGATCTGAACTCTAAGCCCTTTTTCGCTTTGAATGACTTTGGAATTTACCACATTGTTTTCTCCTTTCAACGGTAATCCAGAGCTTATCGTAGCGATAGGCAGGTTGTTGCATTTGGAGAGCTTGCGGCGCAGGGAGCTGTTGCCGGTAAAGACCTTGACCTCGATGTGGTCGTCGTAAATCCGGTTGAGCCGCGCCGGGTCTCCGGAATAAATATAATGCAGGTGGATGCCGCAGCCACTCTTGCTTACCTCCGCATAAGTGGCCGGCCACTTGCTCGCCTCGGCCAGATTCCGCTCAAAGGACTTCTGGCCCTGCTCATCCGGAATATCAAAGTCGATGACGATGTGGTTTTCCGGGAGCTTGACGTAGTGCAGCTTGCTGGTGTCCAGGGCGGACAGCTTTGTCCGGACACGCTCCCATTTGTTACGGGGCGTGCCTTCTCCGCCTGCATACTGGGCGGGACAGTCGGCGCAGTCCTTGTCAAATGCCGAAGCCTGCCCATCCACAAAGTCGATGGTGGGGTGAGGGGGCGACACAGGTTTGTCCTCCGGCGCCTGTTCCTCAAATTTTTCCGTCCGAAACCCGCTGTAATAGTTCCGAACGCGGGACCCGTCCCCCATGCTGAACCGCTCCTCGTAACACCGGAAGTAGTTCTTCAGCTCCTCCTTAAATATCATGCGGGAGACGGGGTAGGGCACCTTGGCGTCCTCGCAGTAGACCTTATACATCTCCCAGGCCGACTTCAGGGACACGCCATCGTCCCGTTTGAACACATGATAGGAGTCCACGATGAAGTTATAAAAGTCATTGGAGGCCCCCATCATGGCGATGGGAATATAATCGTTGTAGTAGTCCGGGTCCTCCAGATAGACCTCCTGACAGTGATAGGCAATGCCGCCCAGCTCAAAGGGGATTTGCCGGGTCAGCCTCCGGTACTCGTCCGGCGGAACCTTGTCCCCGGTGGGCGTCACGTCGATCAGCCTTCGGATGACGCCGGATTTCGCGTCCGTAATCTTGACCGGCTTGTTGGTTCCCATGATGAGGAAGGTCTTAAAGCGGTTGGAGTAGGCGGAGCGGAACTTTTCGTTGACAGTCATCATCTCGTGGGACACCAGCGAATTGATGCGGGTGTTGTCCTCGATGCGGGAGAGGTCGCCGTCATGCTGAATGGCCACCAGCGGATTGGCGCGGAAGGCCTCCAGAGCAAAGGCGTTGCTGGAGGAGCCCAGGTCCTTGGCGCTGAAGCTGGTGTGGTATCCCTCGAAGAGCTGCATGATCACATTGATGATGGTGCTCTTTCCGGTGCCCACCGCCCCGTAGAAGACCAGAAACTTTTGCAGCTTCTTAGACTCCCCGGTAACGATGGCCCCGATGCACCACTCGATCTTGTGCCGCTCCTCGGGAGAATATAATGTGGAGACCAGACGCTCCCACGCCGGCGTCTCCCCCGGCTCCAGGGGGTAGGGGAGGGACTTGCTGGCGTAGTCGCGCTTGGTCACTTTCGTGTTGGAGAATATCAGCTTTTCATCGAGCATATGGAACTGGTCTTTCATCTGCTTCTGGCAATACTTGTGCCAGGTGTCGATCATGCCAGTTTCCGCGTCCCACATATGGAGGACGCGAATGTTGTCGTCAAAGCGCGTGCGGTTTTCTTCTGCGTATCGGTCCAGCTCACGGTCGATCAAGTCGACCGCGTCCTGTTCATCAGTCGACCACATACCCCGTTCGTCAATCCAGATTGCATAGAAGTCGCCGCCTCTGATCATGAGGTCGCTACTTTTCTTGATGATAAACTTGGGATAGATCTCGATGATGCCGCGTTTCCCGCTGCGCGTTGAAATCATCAAGAAGTCCAGCATCGGGTCACTTACTCTCCTTTATCATACTCCAGCTTTTTCACACGGACCGAAAGCTGGTAGACCTGTTCCTCCCGCTTCCGGTTCTCCGCCGCCAGGGCGTAAACGCCCACAACTGCGGCAACGGCGAGCACGGTCAACATGCTGCTTTTGCGGCTCAGCTTGGCCACCCGCTTCTCAAAGGCCTGGAAGTTGTGGTTTACCAGAGCCGTCAAGTCCTCCAGCGTGCAGATATCCACGAATTTCCCCTTTTTACTCATGCTAAATGCCTCCCTCCCTGATGATTTCGCGCAGGTAATAGTTCATCTGATACCAGATCTCCGTGTTCCGCATGTCGCGGCCGTTGTCCACGGTAAAGAGCCCGCCTTCGCCGTTGCGTCCGTACCCGCGTTCCAGGAACCGCTCCAGCGTCTGATCAACAAAATATCGGTCAAACTTCCGGTCGTCCATGGAGCCGAGCCCCAGGCTCACCAGCATACTCCAGAACCACTGCCCCGTCCGGTCTCCGGCGTCGGGGTCGTCCATGATGTGCTCCTCGCAGCGGATGGCGAGGGCGATCATCATTTCCAGAATGCTGCACGGGCGGTCGTCCAGGCAGGACGCGACCATGGCGTCAGAATATAATTGCTCGCGACCGAACCGATATCTAAGGTCGATGCCGTCTTCGGCCCGGTTGCCGTCCATCGGAATCGTATAGGTGAATTCCGTATCGTAAAGCCGCGCAAACAGCTTACGATAGGACTTGTTAGAATATCGGTCGTCGACCACGAGCTGATACATCCAGTCATAATACTGGTCAATCAGTTCATCCCGGGTCAAGCGTCAGACCTCCCTTTCAAATTTTCGGAGGAAGGGTGGAGCGGAATTCCGCGTAACTGCGCAGGTCCCGCAGGATCTCGTAGTCGCACCGCTTGGGGTCGCTCCTGACAAAGACGGAATCCTCCTCGTACTCCCCGAAGTGGTTCAGAGCGTCCCCGACGATATCCTCCGGTTCGTCGATGATGACCCCGTTCTCATCGGAAAGGATGCCGTCGTCAAAATAGGTCAGGCTGATCTGGGTGTAGCCATCCATCTCCCCAAATTCCTCCGGGGAGATGACATAGGGGGCCTCCACCTCATGCTCCGGCTTCGGGGGCACCGAGGTGCGGGAATATCCAACCCGGCTAACCATCCTGGCGTAGTCGTTGATGTCGCCCTTCTCCTGGTTCTTGTTGGCCGCCAAAACGGTTTTGGGCGCCTCCTCCGGCTCGTCCTCTTCGGCCAGATGCTCCTTCAGAGCGGCGATCTCCTCCTTCAGCTGCTGCTCCCTGGCGTAAAAGGCCTGCTTGGCGGAGTCAATCTCCTGCTCGGAGAGCTCGTCGTACCACGTTTTGGCGACGTACCATGCGGAAACGCCCCCCAGTGCGGCGCCTGCGAGAAAGGCCAGCGCTGTGCCAAGTTTACTCATTGTAGTCCTCCTCTTCGTCTTTGGTGCTCATGACGGTAATGGCAAGGCCCCCGAACAGCAGCGCCGCGCTGATCAGGAGCCCGCCGGTGATGTGGCGTTTTCTTTTGGTGTTGACCGCGTAGTCCAGCATGGACACCAGATTTGCAAATCCCTCCATACCGCTTACCTCCTGGACAAAATGGTGACGCCGCCGACCAGGCAGAGGCCCGATACGGTGGCCAGGGCGTAGGACAGCAGGGCTTTGATGCAGGTTTTCATAATGCGCGCCTCCTTTACTCATAACTGGAAAAATAATGCGCCCCCACCTGGAACAGGGGGACGCCGTAGGAATGATAGTGGCCGGTCCGGAAGAAGACCACCTCGCTGTTCGTGCGGTTCTCCAGCTCCTCCCGGACCAGCTGAACCAGCTCTTCCTTCACGTAGCAGCGCTCGATACGCTCTCCATACATGCCGGCAAACTGGTTCTTCTGATAAATCACGTCGTGGACATTGTCGGGAAACCGGGGGTCGTCCACCCGGTTCAAAATGGTGTCGATGACCAGCCGCTGACCCTCCTCCGGCTCGCCTTCCGCCTCCGCCATCACGCAGAGGGCGATCAGGTCGATCTCCTCCTGGGTCAGCGTGACGGCGTCGGGCTCTTCCACCGGTTCCTCCGGCTGGACGACAGGGGCCTTGGAGACCACAGGCTGAGGAATATCAGCCCGTTTCTCCGTCAGGTTGACCTGTTCCGCAACTGCATGGACCGGAGTGACAACCGGCTCCAAAGCGGCGGCAGGCTCATACTCCACGCAGAAGGACGCGCCGGTGAGCATCACAGCGGAAAGCAGCAGGGTCGCCAAAAATTTCTTCATGGCTCAGCCCTCACAGCGTCTGGTGGGTGGCCAGCGCGTCGGTGATGTCGCCCACCACGTTGAAGTCCAGGATAAAGGACCGCTCGTAGCCGTTCACGAAATCCACCGCCTTCTCGCGGCACACCTCGAACATGCCGAAGTCCACAAAGTTGTCCCCCATGGGCTCTCTGGGGTCATAGATCCAGCCCACCACGGCGCCGGCCTTGGTCAGGCGGAAGCCCAGCATCTCATAGACCTCGTTGAGGAACAGGTGGCCGCGGGACTTGAGCCGGTCGTTGGCCTGGGCCTGAAGGGCCAGCAGGTAAAATTTGTTCTGCTCGGCGTCCTTCATGTAGGCGGGGTGGCCTTCGTCAAAGATACGGGCATAGGGGCTGTATTTGGAGGGGTCCCAGCCCTCGGCGGCTACGTCCACCGTCTCCTTGACCTTCTTCTCCTTACCATTCTCGTCCACCACCGTGGTCTCGATCTCCTTGGCCTTGATGTTGTAGCGCAGCTCCTTCTCCACCTGCTCGCCGAACCGCTCCAGCACACGGCCGCGGTAATCCTTAAAGTGTTTGTCCAGGGTGGCATAGGCCGCCGCCAGCGCCATGTTGCGTTTTCTCATGATCTTGTGGCTGGTGAGGATGCAGGTGATGGACGCCGCGCCCAGCAGAACGGCGGGAGCATACAGCCTGATGTACTGGAAGCCGGTGTGGGAGTAGACCTGCATACGGTCGCTGCGGGCGTCCTCCTTGGTGTAGGTCTCTCCGGCCTGGGTAACGCCGGAATCCTCGGCGCTCTGAATCCGCCCGATGTCATCCTGAGTCTTCTCCGCCACCTTGAGGGCCTTGGGGGTGGCTTGACAGGCCATGACGGCGCTCACCACCACGCCGACCACGCCGGCGGCCACCAGGATTTCGGGGCTCTTCTTCTGAAGCTGGAACCCCACCTTGTTGAAGGTCAGGCTCACAGATTTCATGATCTCGTTGGTTTTCATCGTCAAATATCCTCCTTAGAAAATGATCTCGCAATGGATTTATAGATTTTCCCCACGTTCTGGAGATTTCCGTTGAACTCCTCCAGCAGGTCGTCCAGCTTGTCGTCGAATTTCTCGGCGATCTGTTCTTTGGCCTTCTGCACGACCTCCTTCTTGAGCTTGCTCTCGTCGATCCGGGCGATGTACGTGGCGATCTGGTCTGCCACGCCGTCCGAAATCGCGTCATACTTGGCTTTTACCGCCGTGCCCACCTGACTCTCGATCTCCCGCTTCGCGTCGGCCATGACCTCCTCCGTGGCCCGCTTGACCGCAGAATAGGACTCCCGCTCTACGGCCTTCTGAACCGCCTGGTCGATGACCTTTGCGGGAATATCGATTTCGGTGTTGTTGGCCAGATTGTCGATGCTGGTGTCCAGCCGGTCGCACATCACCTTCATTTTTGAGTGGACGCCGATGGCGTAGCCCACGCCCACAAGCCCCAAAATGCAGATGCCGACGCCTACAAACGAATCTGCGTTAATCCGCATGGCGCTCCTCCTCATGCTCTCTCATGTATTCGTAATACTCGGTGTCCGTGGCGAAGAGCATCCACCGGCCGCCCACCAGACCCTTGTAGCCGCTGGAGGTCAAATATCCATACATGGCTGTGGCCTCCTTTTAGTTGATCTGGACCGTCCTCGGAAGCTGCAAGGTGTAGCCTTCCCGGGTCCGGATGACCTTTGCCGACTGAATATCCGTCCAGCCATAGCGGTTGGCCGTGTAATTGCGGCAGGTGATGCCCGCCAGGTCGTAGAGGTCGGCCACTGACGCGATGCCGTAGTTGGCGATGGCCGATTCCAGCTGATCCAGCACCAGCTCGGCGTCCCCGCGGGTCTCAAATATAATGTCGTCATATTCAAAGCCCGCGGCAGCTCTGGGCCGTCCGTACTCTCTGCGGTCATCCCGCCTGTCGTCCCAGTAGGTGAGCCGGGAGCGTCCGTCCCGCTTGCTCCTGCTTCCGCCGATGCGCCCGGAGTCGCCGAAGAGCACAATGCTGATCACGTCGGCGATGGCGTTCTTGATGCCGGGGATAATCACGTCCATCATGATATAGGACTTGACGTTCTCCCCGTCCTCCGGGACAAAGATGTTGACGAATTTCCGGGCCTCACTCTTCTTCCGGGTCTTGGCCGCTCCGGTCACCACCTTTTCCAGCTTCTTTTCCGCTTTTCCCGGTGCGGTAGAATCCGTTCTCTCCCTTGCGCTGTGGGAGTTGTTGGGATACTCTGCCATTACGGTTCCTCCTTGTAAGTGATGGGCTTGGGCTGGGGGAGTGTGATGATATAGCCGTCGTCCGTCTGGACGATCTCCGCCCCGTCCACGGAGGTCCAGCCAATCCTTGTCATCTCGTATTTGAAATCGTGGATGCCGGCCAGCTCATACAAATCCGCCGCCGTTGCGTTGCCGTAGGTGCTGATGAGGGTCTTGAGCCCGTCCAGCACCTGCTCGGCGTCCTCCCCGGTCCCAAAGATGGGCTCTTCGTACTTCACACGGTCGTACCTGTTTTCCACGGCATACCGGATCGCTCTCCGTGTCGCCAGGCTCCCCAGCGCCATACCGCCCAATAACAACAGGGTGTTCTTCAAAATACCTCTCATGATGCAATTTTCTCCTTTCAAAAGCAAAAAGGGAAAGCACCTGAAACAGGTACTCTCCCCCGGCGAACCTCTCTTCTGCTTACTTTTCAGAGTTCCCCTCGTCGGAATCCTCCGCAGTCTCTTCGACATCGGTGTACTCGACGTCTACCGCGTCGGTCCCGGCCTTTCTGGCAGCCTTCCGCTCGGCCAGCTTGGCGCCCGCAAACCCCCAGAGCTTCTTCGCCCCGCCAATCACGGCGTAAGCCAGGAAGCCTCCGACGATTCCTGCGACCAGCGCGCCAGCGTTTCCGCTGTCAACGGCCTCATCGACCTCCACGGTCTCGTCCATAACCTCGTTCTCCATCACTCTTGCGTTCATCTCTTCCATGTCAAGTTCCTCCTTGTAAAGTTAGGTTCATTGGATGGTTCTCCATAATAGGAGATGCAATTTCTGCGGATGTCACCAGCCCAGATAGACCGGCGGGACCCGGTGCCCCAGCACCAGATAAGGGACGCCGTCCACCAGCTGGGAGCTGAAGTCCAGCTCGATGTAGCCCTTGTCGATGTCCCACCCCATGGTCTCTCCGATAGAGTCGTCGCAGGGCTCCAGGCCGATCTCCATCAGAAACTCATTGACGGTGATCTTCACCTCGTCCCGCATCCGCTTGTTCAGCGTGTTTTCCGCCCGGCGGAGGCTCTCGATGTCCGACTTGAAGCAGGTGTTGGTCAGCGGGTCGAAGCAGGGGGTCTCGCCCCGTCCGGTGGAAATGAATTCCCGCTCTTTGACATTGGCCTTCTCCAGCTTGTCCTTGGCCACCGCGTCCCGGATGGCCTGCTCCTTCTTCACGCCGACCACCTCAACCGCCTTGTCCCGGTACTCCTTCAACGCGGTCTCCGAAATGGTGTAGGCCGTGACCAGGGCCGCGTTGCGCCGTGCGCTGATGGAACTGGCCCCGATGATGCAGGCCGCGGAGCATACGCCGGTGATGACCGGGGGAATATAACATTTCCAGGTGGTCTTGACGATCTCGCCGGTGGTCAGGCGCTTTCCGTCCCGGATTTCCTTTTCATCCACCATCCGCAGGGCCTTGGGTGTGGCCTTGACCGCCATCACAGCGGCGGCGGTCATCCCGGCGATGCCGATGCCCGTCAAAATCTCCGGGCTGTGCTTTTTCACGGTTTTCTGCAACGCTTTCAGGGCGTTTGAAATTGCTTGTTTGTTCAAGACGCCATCTCCTCTCATAAATATCAATGTTTTCATCGCTCCAGCTTCTCGATCTCATCGAGGAATCCCCTCACGGTTTCGGCCGCGATCCGAAAGATCCGGTGCTGCTGGTCCGTGACGCAGGTCTCGGCGTATAGCCCCAGCTTCGCGGCGAAACGCTCTACCGTCTCAGAGGCCAGTGTCCACGGGTGGTCCCAGACCTGTTGCAGCAGCTCCTCCACCGCCCAGCGGGAAAAGCTGACTTCCTCCGCCTCGTGCCTGGGCCAGTCGGACCTTGGCGGCTCCTCAAAGCCGTTCAGGACCTCCATGAGAAAGAGGATCGCCTGTTCGTTCATGGACAGCGGCTCCTGCAAAAGCAAAGAGCCCCGGTCAGGGCTCTTTGCTTTCCTTTTCTCCATGTTCACGGGCGGCCAGTGCTTCATTTACCTTCTCCTCGATAATCGCGTCCTGCTCCCTTCCGTCAGCCCAGGCGGACAGCAGTGTGCCGATCCCGCCCAGGGCCATACCTACAAAGGACAATACCTTAAATATCGTTTTCGAGTCCATAAAGTCAAACCTCCTGTTAAATATAGATTCTCCATAATAGGAGATGCAATTTCTGCGGAGCCCTCAGAGCTCCATGTCCTCGTATTCACGCTCGCTTACCGGCGGGAAGGGTGCGTCGATGATGTAGCACTCCACCTCGCCGTTGAGCCCGTCGTCTACCACGGTCTTTTGGTGGTCAAAGTCCACCCAGTAGAGCCCGTCCGAAACCATCCAGCCCACCTCGTCCCCGCCGGGTACCGGCTCGATGCCCAGGAACTCGTAAAACTGGTTCAGGGTAATGAATCCTCCGCCCAGGGCAAAGTTCCGGTTGAGGTGGTATTCGGCCTGGAGCACCTGGCTGATGGTGGCCTGAAAATACCGCTCCGAGATGGCGTCGTAGAATAGCCGCTCTTCCTCGCCGGCGTCCTCAAAGTCCAGAGAGGACGACCCGATCAGGGTGCCCGCGTAGATGGGCTGCTTTTTGCTCTTTTCGGCAGCCAAGGCTTCCATGATCCTCCGGTGGGCGTCTATGCCGTGGAGCTCCTTGACCTTGCGCTGGTAATCGTTGTAGGACCGGCTGACCAGGGCGTAGGCGCTGACCAGAGCCGCCTGCTGACGCCGGTTGAGGGCATTTGCTCCGAAAATACACCCGATTACAGCGATTCCCGTGGCCGCCGCCGGTACATAGCATTGCCAGCAGGCTCCTATCGTCTCCATTCGGGTCAAATTTCCGCCATTTTCCGCCTTTTTGACCGCTTTTGCCGTCTCAATGCGCTTGAGGGCCTTGGGCGTGGCCCTGACCGCCAGAGCCGCCGTGGCCACCACCCCCGCCGCGCTGACAACGGTCAATATCGTCGGCGCCGCCTTCCCGGCTCTGTGGAGCAGGGTCGTTTTTGCATTCACGTCCGTATCCTCCTTAAATATAATCAAAGATGTGGTGCTTCCGGCAGATCTCGCAGAATTCCTCCTGCAAAGCCCGGCGCACCTCCACAACAACCGGGACTGCGGGCGGCTCCGGCGTCTGAATGGAATGACCCAGCTCCTGTTCCACGAAATCCACTACCTTTCCGGCCGTACCCTCCAGAACATAGCCGGTATAAGCGGTAATGACAAGCTTTTCCCGCTCTGTCAGCTTGGGCTTGCGGCGGAACCGGCGGTATTCCTTGAGAAGCTCCTGAATACCGAAGTCCTCGGCGGCCTTCTTCCAGTCCAAATGGCGTTTGTCCGCGTCGAGCACCACCATGCCATACTTGATGGACCGCACCAGCTCCTCCACGCTGGCTCCGTACCAGCACATGTCGCCGATCAGATTGGTGGTCTTGCCCAGCTCGATCTTGTGCTGGTTGGGGTGCTTGAAGACCGGCATTACCTGGCCGGGAATGGCGTACTGGCTCTTGTAGTCAAACTTCTGGAGCTCCTCAAAAGCCTCGTCGGTCAGGAAGGGGCGGATGCCGCGCTCGCTCAGAATATCAAGATAGGTCTTAACCATGATGTTTTCTCCTTTCGAACGTTAAATCTGAATCACTGCGTCGGGATTGAGGACCACAATGGAGTCACAGTCCCACCCATACAAAGCGAGATATAAATCATCGGCCCGCTGGTCTTGGTATTCCTCCCCATACCAGCAGAGTTCAACGGCGTCAATTCCTCGCCGCAAACATTCCACAAAGTCAATTTCCTCCCACATGCCGGACGGAACGTCTCTCACCATCGGAAGCTGTCGCAGATCGTTCAAATTATGAATGACCGCTACTTTTTCCGGATTTCGCATGATAAACTGAAATGAGGGTTCTGCGGCGCAATCCCGAAAGGAATTCTCCTCGCACCATTTGGCCCAGCCGTAGGACGCACGTTTTCTCGATGCCCATAGACCTCCGTGGGGCTTTACCCAGGAGTATTTCGTGTTTACCACCGGAAACCCATGGCTCGGGTCGAAGGCGTCCGCGCCATAATGAATGTAAACTTCTCCAGTCATTGTTTCTCCTTTTCCGTTTAGTCAAAATATAATCCGTCCAGGATGGACTGGGCCGCATCCCTGGAGATAGAAAAGACGAACCGTGGGTCGTCCTCTTTTGCTGTGGCAGACATCCTCTCCACAAATCTCGCTACTACGGCGGTGGGAGAGTCTCCTTCATGCCTGCCAATCTCCTGGAGCAGCTGTTGCAGGGTAAATTTCTGAATGCTGAGCTCTTCAAAATACTGGTCGTTGGGCGGAGCAAGCTGCATGTTGTATTCGATGTCGCCGATAAGATCCTGGATGAAATCTCCCATGACTGCGTCGGGATATCCAATTTCCGCTTTCATGGCGTCAGGGCTCGTAGGGGACCTGCTCCACGTCCCCGCCGGGAACGGTCACCGACCGCATCAGCCGCCCGGTCACCTCGTCAAAGTAGATGGTGTCCGCCATGTGGTCCCAGTCCTCGAACTGCTCCGAGATATTTTTGCCACGGGACCGCCGCAGGGCAATCAGCTCCTCGGCAATGACCCGCCGCCACGCCCTGGCAACCGGCTTCCGACTCTGGGCGAGGACGTTGTAGAGTCCGCTCTCGGTGAGGAACGTCACCCGCCGATGTTGACCCGCCACTTCCGATGACAGCACCAGCCTCTCGTCCTCTTCGCAAAGGTTGGTCAGGTTCCAAATATTGTTCGGCCCATAGTCCATCAGCTCGGCGACGTCCCCCGCCTTGAACAGGGGCTCGTCCAAATCCCGATACACCGGGAGGGTACAGGTCTTGAACTTGATCTCGCCCACAATTTTAACTTCCATGCTCATTTTCTCCTTTCAAATATTGCTCCGTTTGTATTCTTTTGCCCGGTCCCGCAGCTGTTGGAACAGAATATCCGTGAGACCCATCGCAAATTCATTGATTTCCGCCTGCTCCCCGTCTGGCAGAGAGGCAATGCTCGACACGTTATAGGTGGCGAATATGGCCCGCTTTACAATATCCCAGCCCGTCTCTCCGGAAATCCGGTTTGGAAACACAAAGGCGCGGTCCTTGGGATGATGATACGAGCGGTTGAACTCCCTTGCCAATTTGAGAAAGTGCTGATGCGCCGGCCGCAGGAAATCCCTCTGTTTGCACTTTTTGCAGTCCGGACCGGCGTCCGTGAATCCGTTCAGTTCGTATCCGCACGACCGAACCAGCTTCGCAATGTCGTCCAGGGTCTTTTTCCCCGCGCCCCTCGCCTTTGCAATGTCGTCGCGGGTCAAATTCAAAATATCCCCTAACGTGCGAAGACCGAGACGATGCACCAGAACATTGTAGGCGCGTACTGAGAACACATCGTCTTCGAGGTGCTCTCTCCAAAGAATTTCAAGCTCCGTGTCCAGCGGTCGTTTCTCCATGGTAAACTCCTTTCCAAACTTGTTTTTTCTCCATACAAAAGCGAAAGAGAAAGTGCCGGACTCGAACCGGCGGCCTCAGGCATTTCAGCCTGCGCTCTACCACTGAGCTAACTTCCTCTCCATAATAGAAATTGCAAAATCTGCGAAAACCTAAGAGAGGCAGGTGGGTTTCCGTCTTGCGTTGCCTACTACCACCCTCGCTTCGTAGCTCGCTGTATGCCTCTCCACAATAGAACCTGCGGAATCTGCGGAAGAAAGACAAAAGCCCCTGTTATGGGGCCTCTGCCTCAGAGCCCGATGCTCTTCAATAATTTGTCAAGCTCTTCCTTTGTGAGCTCCAGATCGACGTCCAGATGTACGTGTGTCTTTTCATCAACCACCGTTGTCCGCAGCCGGTTGAGCCGAATATCCATATCGTAGCCCAGCTTCTTACGCACAACGGTCCTTGCGATTTTTGATACAAGTCCTGTTGTAAATTTCGATTCCAGTCTCATTTCGTCCATGCCCCTTTACCTCCTTTTACGAGCATCGTTCTCCGTAATAGGAGCTGCGAAATAAGCGCAAAAATAAAAGGAAAAGCCCTTGTCTGGGCCGTTCCCTTTAATAAATCCAGTTTTCTTTTGCAAAGAACAGCGGAACTGCAATCATCCCGATAAATACCAGCGCCGTGGCGTCCTGCTCCAGGAATGTCGGAACACTCCCGCAGAGCATCAGCCCCACAGCGTACAGCTTGTTCTTGAATGTTTTCATAAACCGCAACCCCTTTCAAAATCAGTTGGTTTCTCATAAAGGAGGTTGTCAAATCGGCGTATGGTCGAAGACCGTCTCCCAGGGCTGCTTGGGCAGGGGCTTCATCTTCAGCGCCCACATGATCTGCCGGATAGTCACGGTGGGGTAGAGGCCGTCCGTACCCGTCCCGGCCCGGCGGTCAAAGAACGCCCGAAACCGGGGGTGCAGATATAATGGGTCCGTCAGCCACTCGTCTACCTCGGCCCAGAAGGTGTGCTTCGTCTCCGGGTCGTACCGCTGCTGAATCACCGCCAAGCCCCGTTCGCCGACAAGGAACAGGGTGCAGTGGTTATAGACCGGATGGTCGCAGCAGTAGCGCTGTCCGTACATGGAAAGATAAATGGGCGGCTTCTCGTAGTGATAGCGCATGTCTGCCTCCAAATATAAAAGAGGAAAAGCCCCTGTTACAGGGCTCCTCCTCTACGTTGGTCATGCTTAGTCGTCGAACATTCTGCACGACGGCTTGCAGTAGGGGTATGGGCCTCCGCACGCTCTGCACCCGGCGGGCGGCATGTCGTTCCGGAAGACCAGGTAGTCATCGCCTCTTTCATCCTGTACGAGCTCCATCGGATCTCCGCTCTCATACTCGTACTCCATCTCGTCAATCTCCCATCCGCAGGACGGGCAGGCGTAAATATCACAACCTCCTCTTGGGTCTTCTCTCCGGTCCATCACCGCCCCGCACCGGTTGCAGATCGCGAACCCCCGGTTCAGGTAGTCCATCAGTTCGTCTCCTGCCGGCCGAATGACCTTTTTACCCTTCTTACGCATTTGCATTACCTCCTAAGTCGTCCGGGCCTTGCGGCTCCGGCTGATATTGAGGTAAAGAGCGCTCTCTCCTCATAAAACGCCTTGTAAATTTGGCGAGGACTATGGTAAAATGGAGACATCCTTTATGTATGGAGGGGCGAATATGGCTGTTTGTATAGAATGCGGCAAAGAGTTTGATGTTGCCGCCGTGAGACGAAAGCTCAGTCGAGAATATTATAAGGGTGTTTACGACGATCAATACCCAGACGCCAATGTTTGCTATGATTGCGCTCTTCCCGACATCAGCGCCAGTTGGGGGACAGGAGAAGACCAAATCAAAGACATGGGCTCCGGTTGGGACCCTGACTAAAAAAGCAAGAGTCTTCGTCAGACCCTTGCTATTGCGGAGTTATCCGTTTGGAGTGCGTCTTTTCTCGTCAATGATTTTGAAGTTATTGATCCATTTTTCCATCAACGCGATGGGCTCTCGCATAACCGCCGCAATTTCTTCTGCATTTTTCCCAGCGTCATATAAGCGGCGTGCACGCCCAATGCGTAGAATCAATTTTGAACGTTTCAATTCTTCTGTCATTTTCATTTGCGAAACCTCCTTAAATTCAGATTTCTCCATAAAACACCATGCCGAATATGCGGATAAAACGAAGAGACTGTGCTGTCTGCACGGCCTCTTCATTTTCTTTTCGAGCCTATTCGTTACTTTGTCGGCCGAAAACGGCTGAACAGATTCCTGAACGTGGTGGACGAGTAAACCCCGGACTCCTCAAACTTGAATCCCCGTCTCATCCAGATGCCGTAGAACATCAGCGGCAACACCAGTTCCGCGCCGGCCACCGCAATGCGCACATACCGGTCGATCTTCTGCTCCCGAAGCTGACGGTTCTGAAGCTCCTCCTCACGGGCGCGGTCGGCATCCTTGCAGGCAAGCTCCTCCCTGCGCTGTCTGCCGTCCATCTCCCGCCGCTCGGACTTCTCATCCACGTCGGCCTGGGCCCTGATCTCCTCGATACGCAGCTTGTGCAGCGCCGCCAGATCCCGGATCGCTTTCGCTCTCTCCTCGTTTCCGGACGGAAGGGTCCGCAGATTCGCGAGCTCCGTCTCGATCACATCATCCAACAACGTTTTAATCTCTGCCATATGCTTTTTCTCCTTTCAAAAATCAGAATTGGCTCCATAATAGCCGATGTTATTCGTGCGTACCCGGCGTTCGATGTCTCTTGCGGCCGCAGGGCTGTGGTGCTATACTCATAAAAAGAACTATTATTCTTCGGAAAGGATGGCTTATACCCATGACGATTTATGCTACGCAAGAGAGACCTGGCCGTGTCACGCATAGTTATTATTGGAATGAGTATCGCCTGGAAGATGGCCAAATTGTCCTTTACAGATATGGACGGAAAAGGATTTTCGATGGTCGGGAAAACGAATGGGTCCATTCCGAACGGCGAAAGACCTCCTGGACCATTGACGATCCTGATTTGCCGGATTGGTTGCACAAGTATATATCGAAATGAAAAGAAAGGGGCGCCCGTTATCGGACGATCCCCTTCTTTTTCGCGTATTTCAACAATTCATCGTCATCTCTGAGAAGGTCGTCGCCCATATCGACCCCTTTCCAAATCATACGGTCTCCCAGTTCCGTCAAGCAGGAGCCGATATCGACCAGCCACTGTGTCATCCAGAGTTTCAATTTCTTCATTACAATACACTTCCATAAAGGCCTATGTCATTCGTGCGGCAGGAAGTCCTTTACCTTGACCCGGAAGACCACCCGTTTCTTCCGCATAACGGTTCGTATATCCGTATCCAGCTCAAGATATAAATGAGGGCCTTCGTCCGCAAAATCGGAATGGTCCACCCGCAGGTCGCCGACCGGACGATCCTGGAACAGACGCATACCGATCAAAATTCCGATACAAAGCGCCGCAATCGCTGCAATAATCTCCAAATTCAACCCCTCCTTTGACACTGTTTTCTCAAATTTTCCACCCGGGAATTTTTCAGGATATCACTCTAACACGCTTTCCGGCCGGCTGCGTATGGAAAATAGAAAGCAAAGGGCCTGCTCAGCCCTTGCTCTTGGATTTGAGTTTCCATTTCAGCTGTTCCAGCTTTGTGGAAGCCGCGTTCCTGACCTCCGGAATGGACGCCAATGCGACCGCCATCGTAACGGTGGGCACGATCACCTGTCCGATCCAAAGCCTCAGCTCCCGGCTTGCCTCGATTTGCTTGTAAGTCATAATGGTATCACCTCCATAATAGCCGCTGCCGTTTCTGCGAAATACAAAAAGGAAAGAGCCCGCGTTTCCGCAGGCCCAATCCTTACTCTTCGTATTCTTCTAATGCTTTTTCCAATTCGATGATGTGCGCTATCCGAAGTATGATTTCATCTAATTCGTCCTCAAGCGCAAAACTGTTTTCCCATAAGTCTTCAAATCCACCCGGGTTCTTGTCATTTTCCCGAATGAATCGGACTAACTGTTTCACAGCATTGAACTTGTTGTCCGCCACCTTTTCCAAAATCGTTTTCTTCATGGCATTTCACCTCCATAAAGGAGCCTGCCTATTCCGCGGACTTGTCCTCGTACACAACCCGTTTCCTTAGGGCACTCCATGGAACATACCGCTCCTTCCGGCAGACCGGGCACCAGAACCGGCTTGTCTTTCCGCCGATGTCCACCAGATCGCCGCAGTCGGCCTCCAGCCTGCTCCCGCAGTTCGGGCAGTTGAACCGGTAGCATTGCCGGACAGCCACGTCCACAACCCGCAACTTCAATCCCTCCTCTTGCTCAGCAGCCAGAAGAACCGTCTGTACGCGGCGTAATAGACGTCCCGGCAGCAGGGAATATCGTACTTCATCTTCAGCGCATCGTAGGACAGCCCCTCGGTCACGCCCCGCAGCAGATAGGAGTAGAGGTCGGGCTCCGCCTCGATGGCCGCCTGCTCCACCATCTCCATGCGCTCCCCGAAGAATATCCGGGACTGGGCGCACCGCTCTGTTGGGTCGCCCTTCATCTGCCCGCAGCTCACAAAGACCTGGAGGTCGGCCGGCCGCCTGCTCAGCCCATCCAGGGCCAGTCGTGCCTTTTTCCAAATGGGGTATTGCAGGCAGAAATGCTTCAGCTCGTAGTAGCGGTGCTTGCCGATCCAGTAGGGGTTCTTCTGCGAAAGCTCCGGGCGCATGTCATTTCTCATCGTCGTTCTCCTCTCCAGAAATATCCGGTTTCCTCGTACAATCGTTTTGGCGAGATGTAGAAATTGATCCGGCCGTACCGGGAATCCATCTCCTCAATGCTGGCCACCAGATTGCCGTTCCGGGTCGCCTTGCCGATGGGCAGCCAGCCGGAGATAATTCCGGCCCTCACCCAGGACGCGTCTTTTCCATAAACACGGGCCACCACCGCCACAGGGACGGAGCCCGGATGGAACTCTTGTTCATTCATCGGCGTCTTCCTCCTTTCAACGGCTATTCTAAGGGCGCAGCCCCGTTTTCGTAAAAACAACCTCGGTGGAAAGAAAAAGAGAAGGAGCCGCCTGTTACAGCGGCTCCCGCCCTTTAGAAACGATTCCTTTTCCGGGCCCAATGGTTGAACGTCTTTCCAACCGTCTTCCGAATCCCGATCCACCAGGCCGGCTCAAACATGGCAATGATATACACCGCGCTGAAAATCGCGCCGATGACTGTCACAATGCCGCTGAGTTTGAGATATCCGCCCCAGGTGACCGGCTTCTCTGTCCATTTCTGCTTGTTCATCCTTGATTACCTCCTAAAAAGTTTTGTCTCCATAAAGGAGACGGCCTTTTGTGCGGATGAAAAAAGGAAGAGCCGCTGCGTCAGCGGCCCCTCTTTGCCTTCTTGAAGTCGACGAATATGATTTTGTCTGACTTCGGGTGTGTCAGTTTGAGCTGTACCATTTGAAACTTCCTGTTCAGAACCTTCGTCCATAGTGCCGCGCCTGCCGTGGATACCGCGCCCACAACCGCGAATGTTCCGATCGCGCTGAGAATTTTCCTGGTGTTCATAACCTTCACCTCCATAAAGGCCCCTGTTGAATCGGCGCGAAAAAAGAAAAGGAAACGACTTCAGGGTCGGCCCAACGAAAACCGTTGCCCGGTGGGTGCCATCTTTTATTAAGTTATTACTTGGCGGCACGCCTTCGTGTCTCACCGCTGGATTTCCACCAGCATCTATCCGTTTCCTTTCCATAATAGGAATTGCAAAATCTGCGGGGCCCGTTTTCTAACTTAGGTTAAACCGGGCTAATCTAAATTAGAAATATAACCGCCGGAGACAAAAGAAAGAGCCGCCGCGAGAGCGGCTCAATCTGTTTTGGCCTGTTCAATGGTCCTGTTCCAGCATATCAGCGACCTTTTCCGTCATGCTTTCGTATTCGTCCGGAAACGTCTCGCACATCCAGCGTTGGCAGCCGCGCACACCTCTGCCGTACAAAAACTTGCCCCACAGAAATGCTCCGGCTGCAATGGCCAGTGTGCCCAAGCCTACCCGTCCGAAGTCTTTTGCCATGACTTTGGTGTTGAGTGCTTTGATTTTGTCCATTGAAATCACCTCCATAAAGGGCTGTGCAATTCCTGCGTCCGAAAAAGAAAAGAGCCGCCTGTTACGGCGGCCCGATCCTTTGTCAAACATCCCTGCTCAGGAATATCTCATTTCCACGACGCCATACCTTGACCGGACGCTTCGACCGCTTGATGGCCGCAGCCAGACAAGACCGGCAGACCGCCGGGGATTTATAATCGGTCTCGCTAAATTCCACCTTTACGATTTTAGCGTCGCCGTTCGTAAACTCCTCGATCAGCTCTTGCAGCTTGTGATAGCCGTTCATCTTCGGTATCTGGTCCACAGGTATCAGTTTCATGCTCATTTACTCCTTTCGCTTATGGATTTCTCCATAATAGGAGCTGTGCTTTCTGCGAAAGCCACCGGAGCATGGTCATCTCGCAGGGGTAATCCTCGAACCCCAGGGTCTCGCAGGTGATAAGCCCCTCCAGTACGCCGAATATCACTTCGGCCTCGTACTGCTTGTAGGGGAAGAACAGACCGCCCAGTTCCCGGTGGATTGCCCCGCAGCCGGAGCACCGCAGGCGGCGCATGGGAACTCTGGAGGTTTGCCGCCCTTTCGTCCGTACCAGTCTGGGCACGCTGTCGTAGTATTTCAACCGTCCGCCGCACCGGGGACAGGCGGAGCACTCGTTCATCACCATATCCAGCCCTCAAATCTTAATCAAAAATATTGTGTAGGAATATGCTTGACAATTCGTACACTTATCATATATGATTAGAGCGGGCGGCGCAAGGGGCAAAAAGAAAAGGAGCCGCTGATTAAGCGACCCCAATTCCTATTTAGTTCTTTTGCTTGTGTGCTCTGATGATTGCCCTTGTGATCTGAACGCCAGCAATAATCGCCGCGCCAATCATCATACCATGGATCACATTTTTGGCGCCTTGTCTCATTCCTTCGTTATAAAATGCTGTCAAAGCCGCCCCATGCTTATCCAAAAGCAAATTAAGCTCGTCGATTTGTGCATTCGTCATGTATTTCATATAGAACACCTCCATAAAACCCACTGTAAATCTTGCGAAAGGAGACACCCAATGAAGAAACACGTGAACCCAGCCAAGCATTTGCATGAAGTCTATACTATGCAGGGCGGCGTAAAAGAGTACAACAAAAATCAGCGAGCCTGGGGTGCGCTACTATTTGCGGGCAGCGTTTTTCTACTCCATGCGGTAGGCGGCCGTATCGTTGACAAAATCGAACGCCGAGAAATTAAAGCCTTGAAAAAGAGGGATAACCTATGCTGACCCAATGCCCAGAGTGCGAATTGCCAGTGAGCGATAAGGCAAATGCCTGTCCTCATTGCGGATATCCTCTGAAACCTTCTGAAAAAATAAAAAGACCTCGCAAATCCAACAAGCGACGGCGATTGCCGAATGGCTTTGGTCAGATCAGTGAGATCAAAAATCGTAATTTGAGAAATCCATTCCGAGCCATGGTAACTGTGGGGAAAACTTCTGATGGCCGACCCATTTGCAAACCGCTCAAGCCAGAATCATACTTTGCCACCTATAACGACGCTTATGCCGCTCTGGTGGAATATAACAAGAATCCGTATGACCTCGGAACAGCCATCACCATGCAGGAGCTCTATGACAAGTGGCTTCCAGAATACGAAAAGACCGTCAAGAGTACAAAGGCGGTGACCAGCGCCTGGTCTTACTGTTCGGCAGTTTACAAGATGCGAGTTATGGACATTCGAGCCCGTCATGTAAAAGGCTGCATGGAAGAGGGCGTGGCCACTGTTCGAGGCAGAGAGCAGCATCCAACAGCCACCATGAAGAACCAAATCAAATCCATGTTTAACATGATGCTGGACTATGCGTTGGAATATGAGTTAGTGGATCGAAACTATTCCAGAACCTTCAACCTCACGGAAGAAACCGTCAAAGAGATCCAGAAAGTAAAGAAGGGGCATATCGCTTTTACAGATGATGAAATGGAATTACTCTGGAATAATATCGATGAGAAACATGGTATCGACATCCTGCTTATCCAGTGCTACTCCGGCTGGCGCCCTCAGGAACTGGGACTACTGGAACTAAAGGATGTGGATTTAGAGAGCTGGACATTTCAAGGCGGCATGAAGACGGATGCCGGTGAGAATCGTGTTGTCCCCATTCATTCCCGTATTCAGGACCTGGTACTCAAAAAATATCGAGAAGCAGAAGCAATCGGAAGCCCGTATCTGCTTAACTGGGCAGACCCCAACAACCGAAACAAGAAGAACTTTGAGTTGACCTATGCTCGGTATCAGAAAGCCTTCGAGCGTATCCGTGATGAATTGAAACTAAACCCCGAGCACCGTCCTCACGATGGTCGCACCCACTTTGTGACCATGGCAAAACGCTATGGGGTGGATGAGTATGCCATCAAATATATGGTAGGTCACAAGATCTCCGACATCACAGAAAAGGTCTACACTCGCCGCGAATTTACTTGGCTTCGAGAGGAGATTGAGAAAATAAAATAGACCTTGCCAAGCTCGCTTTCAGTATAGGAATATAGGTGTAGAAATAAAACCAACCACATCAAGAAGTGTAGGAATATGGTTGTATGAATGGTACAGAAATAATATACGAATTACCTACACTTACCCGCTTTTAACTACTCGTATCTGTTCTAAAAACCATTGGTATTACAGCAGTTAACAGCACTTAGAAGCAGGTAAAAGTGTAGTTAGTTTCTATTATAAAGAATAAGAGAAAAGGATCCTCTTTGTTGCGAAGCCCATCACCCAAAACATCCAAAAGTTGTTCATACCCCTGTTGTGTTGCAAGAACCTTATGCGTAATCATTAGAATTTTAAGGGATTCATCATTTGGGATGTCCTTCTTTATTTTTGCTTCTATTTCATCCAATCGTGATTTTAATACCTCAGGAGGCAGCTCTCCCTTGAAATTGCGGTCTGTGCGCCGAGCGCCGTTGTAATCCTCGCAGGTAATTACAACAACCTCTCCGTCAAATCCATCAATCGCAGATTTTTGGGGTAAGTCTGGACGAATATCATTGAGAAGTTGTACTATTCTCGGTGCGGATCTAAAATTCGAACTTTTCTTGATTACATCGATATTGTCATGTTCTATTGCGCCACAAGCCTTATTGGATTGGTAGATTGTTTGCCAAGCATCACCGAAAAAACCGAATTGCGGGCCAATACCATTTGCAATAAAATAATCAACAAATCGGTCAATTATAGGCTTATAAGAGTCCTGATATTCATCAATTAGAATTAAAGGATACTTGTCCGCAAACACACGGCGAAACTTAGCGTTATCTAAAAGTAGGCAGAATAGTTTTAGAACATCGTCGTGATAAAGGTACTGAATTCCATTTTCTTTGTAGCGATGTCCCAAAGTGTATGCAACTTCTATAACCTTATTAAAATCGCCCTCATCCGTTAGAAAGTCAGGATTAGTTGTGACAGCATCAATCAAAACGCTCTGATATTGTTTGATAGCATTCCATGCAAAGGAGTGGATTGTGGAAGGGAGAATAAACGAATCTTTTGCAAGTCGCTCTGCAATCACGTCTACTGCTGCATTTGTATAGGTGATACAGACCACATTCTGTTTTTTTCGACTGTAATCAGACCATTTATTTGCCTGTATCCATTCAATTACTCGATTCAGAGAGTAAGTTTTGCCAGAACCCGCACCTGCTTCGACACGAAAACTGTGCCCGGTCTTAAGTGTTTCAATAATCTGTGCATCAACCTTGTCAGCTTCAGCTTTTGCAAGATCATAGTTTGCACCTGTATGCTTTCCACCCATGTACTGGCACCTCCTTACTCAAGAACTCGTTGGTTATTTAGCCATGTTAATCCCGATTTTATGTACGCCGGAACGCAATAATCGGCGCATTCACAAATAAGATCGAGAGCAAAATCCGTTTTGCTTTTGCCCTTAAATTCAAGATCTTCTTCGCTTGTGCTGTCGCCTAAATCGTAGTGCTTTCGGTTGACATTACGAACCGCTTCCTCCAACGAGTGTCCACACAATCCGTTTTCGGCCGTTTGGAACTCAATATGGCATTTGCCCCTGGTCTTGTCATCCGGAGACATCGAGGTGATTACTGTGAGGTCGATTTTTGATGTGTCGTTCTCTGGAAGACCCTTATTTCTGCGGATCCACCATTTTATGGTTTCGTTCGATGTTGTTTCCCCTTGGCTAACCACTACGGACTTTTTTACTACTTTTCCACCTTTGCTTATTCGGTCTGCTACAGAATCCAAATCAGTAAGAATCAGACATGGTACTCCCAAAAATTCAATAAATGGAATGAATTTATGTGCATAGGCTCCACCGATCTCAATCAACGCATAATACTGTGCAGATAAAGGATACTTACCGGAACCAAACACTCCGGTCGCTTCACACTTCTCAATCATGTCCGGCAGCAACAAACGCTCGGAAGCACCTTCAACAAAAATCGCTTTATCAGCAAATAACAAATCACATTTGGTCAAAGTTAAATACTTCCGAATGAAATTTACATTATCAGAGTTGGTCTGAGCAAAGGTGTTCAAATTCTTGTAAATCACACCGGCATTAGACTTTTGCGCATAGCGAACCTTTGCGAACTCCATGGTGTTTGCTATGTGAGCAGAATGCGAGGTTAGAAAAGTCTGGATTTGGACATTAGAGAGCTTGCCAAGAAACTTTTCCAAATATGTGGCAAAAGCGGTCTGCATTTGCGGATGCATATGTGATTCCGGTTCTTCAATGAAGAGCAGTGGAACACACGCAATACCACGTTTTTCAATATCCCTGGCAAATGCAGCAAGGAGGAACTCCATTTTGATCAGATTTTTATAGCCAAGGCCATTGTGAGAACTCGGCAAACTTTCGTTTGCTGTGCCGGAAATATACGATAGCTTGGTTTGATTCTTGATCTGATCGTCGATGCTGAGCTGCGTTGTAACCCCAAGCTTTAATTCCTCTATGTTGGGATAACCAAAGCCAATAGAACTGTTCACAACGGAACTCAGAATTTCATCACTTTGCTTTTGAACATCTTTATTGGCTTTTTCGACTATTGTACGCAACATCTTGATTTCTTCTGCAACTTCCGGATCCAAATCTGCTTCGCTCATATCAAAGAAACCAGAAATTAGCGAGCCAAGAGAACTGTTATGCGTGTCATCTTCACCAAGAACTCGTTCGGCAGGAATGGTATGGAATGGGAACAAATCATGTAATTCTTTTTGGCTTTTTACTTGTTTGTCCTCCATGTTGTTTGGATTGATGGCATATACGGTTAATCCAAATAATTTATCGAAGTTATCAGCAAGTACCTCGTGCGCTTCTTCACTCGGTGAAAAAGCGCCGTCCTTATAATAGCTGCTTTCCAAGAGCGCCCACAAGGTTTTTTCGTCGGTTTTTAGCCGATACTCTGCACGAATCAGAGCTGTTGTTGTGTTCACATCGACATCGATAATGAAAGGTGACAAAGCCCCCAAATTATCATCCGGGTCATCTAACGAATAGTCTACCAGGAAGTCTATGGAGACAACTTCGATCTGCTTACAAAGTTCCTCATAAGAGAGCTTTTTCTCCATAAACAGCGCAATTTTGGTGTAGAAATCTTCCCGCCTGAATAGTGGATAGTCGTTGAAAGATACAGTCTTTCCCTCCAGTACATTTCCAATACAGGAAAAACACGATGTTTTGGCTGTATTGTTTCTACCCACAATTAAGGTTGTCTTGGGATCGACCTCTAGCTCGGCATCAATAAGCAATCTGTAATTTTTAATTCTGATTTTTGATAATTGCATATTTGCCTCCGTTTTTTATCTGTAGTAAGCTGTCAATTGTCTGTAGCTACCGTATCAGTTTTTTCTTTTGAATCAAGATATGACAAATACTGCTTATACTTCCGGATCATCAGATTTTTGGCATACTGCTCCATATACTCGTAGTCAGGAACACCATCATCGGTAACTGGAAGCATGATTCTGGTGTTAGCCATGCGTTCTGCGTTAAATTTATACAGGTAGCCAAACTTGCTTTTCTGCTGCAGAATGGCAACCTTCATAAACAGTAACACAAACACATTGTCTTCATGGTGCTTCAAATGGAATCTTTTAACATCATCTGAGAAAATGCACTCATAGGGATGGTAGAAGCCAATAACCATACCGTTTCCATTGTAATTGACACCGAGTACATTTTTATCCAGGGATGCATTAGTGTCATTCACAAAGCGTGCAACGCCGTTATTTTTATCCAAAGCACCAATAAAAGGGCGATTGCCAGAGGTCGAGTGTGCAGATACTAATCTTTTTCCAGGCAGGATACTAAATATATCAGATATCAAAAAAGAATCCCATTTCTTTTGGGCAATAGATGGAATTTCGCCGCCTTCACCCAGCTCCTTAATTCGCTGAACGAGGTGATTCCGGTATTTTCCAAGTAAAGTCTTCCTCTTTTGAAATATATATTCTGACATATATTCATAGTCTGGAATTCCCGCATCAGAAACAGGAAGCATTGCTTCAAGTCGTTTCATACGACTTAATGTTGCACCATTACCACCCCAGTTGAACTTCGCATCCATTTGTTTTTTAAGAATAGTGACGTAAAAATGTGCACTATCCTCATTAAGCGAGTCACCAGTTACTATTTGAATATTCTGACCTGTAACAAATTTATGTGGCTGATAGAATACGGTTTGAGTGTCAAGACCGACCGTAATGCAGCCAGCCTCATCAGAACCGAATTCATAGTTGTTTTCGCTAACAAATTGAGCTATTCCATTTACAGCTTCGGAGCGTGTAACATATGGAACACGTTTCTCATTTCCGTCTAATAAACGAATGCTATCTATACTGCTATCAGTTGTAGCAATGCGTAAAAAGCCTTTTTTGCCAAATACGTCAAATTTTTCCCACTTCTTCTCATCAAGTTCCTTCACTAACATCACCACCTTCAAAAAGGTATTCTCGATTCTGCATAATCATAGAGAACTCAAATGTTAAATAGTCCCCAATAGATTTCTCAAAATCGGCATCAGTAGGTATTTCGTCATTAAAATAGAAGTAAGAATGTAACCATTCATCTGAAGCTTTTACAGTGGACTCAACACAAAATTTTGATGCAGCCTTTGTGCGTCCAAACCAAACATCCAACAAATGCTGTTTTTTATCTTTAGCAGAATCTCCTTCAACAAGACCAACATGAGCACGCACTTCATAACCATCATTTCTGAAATCAATAAATTTGCAAATCTTATCATCAGGATGTGGCTCATGGGCTGTAAAGACTGCAATAACAGGGTTAGTGCCTACGCCATAGAAAGTATCTGTATTGCAGGTAATGACACCCTCCAATGTATGGTGTTTCAGAATATTTTCCTTAAAGGTTTGTTCGTCTTTGGTCTTGCCGGTCATGGACGATTGAGGAACAATTACCGCAGCCCTCGCTCCTTCGGTCAAGGAATCGAGCAAGTGCTCCACGAAAGATAATTCATACTGCGACGGATCGGCTTTGGTCCCCTGAGAATAAGGCGGATTCATCATACCAACAGTTGCACCTTTAAGCTGTACTTGGGCAGGATTTTGACGTAGGAAGTCCTCACATTTGATGTTGCTGTTGCCGTCATCCCGGAGGATCATGTTGGTTGCAGCGATTGCGAACATATTACTCTGGAGTTCAAAGCCGTGCAGCTGCTTCTTTTTAATGTTCTTACGCTTGACCTGATCGGTACCGGCCTTTTCAAGCATATGGTGCATTGCAGCAACCAGAAAACCGGCAGTGCCGCAGCAAGGGTCAAGAACAATATCAGAGGGCTGAACATTTAGTAAATCACAGAATAAATCACAGATATGACGTGGGGTTAGAACGATGCCTAATGTCTGGCCGTCACCGCCAGAATAGCTCATAAATTCGCCATAGAATCTTCCAATGAAATCCTCGCTGGAACTGCGATACTTAATGTTGTCAAAGACATTCTTCTTCAAGAACTCGGTGTAGAATTTAAGCGGCGTTTTGCCCAGCTTGGCATCGATTTCATTCAAACGAGCGCTTGTGCGGATGATAGAAAATTCACTCATCAGCTTGTCACGTTTTGCATCAGGCCCAACATTGGATGCTTTGAGGCGACGCTGAATCGCATCGTAAATCAACTGGCCGTCAGTGGTTGTTTCGTCACCGAGCAAATCATCGGGTTTGAAGAATTTGTCATCCAGTGCCAGAAGAATACCGGAGACCACCAAAGGCTTGTCCTGATCCTTCAGGGAGCCATAGGTGCGCAGATATTCGTGCAGCTCTGCCGCATCTTTCAGAATTTCCTCCGTAGTCTTTTCAACATCGGTCTTTTCTGCCAGAACGTAACGAGTATAGTATTCGTTGATATTGGCAGCAGTGAAGGATGTAAAGGATTCAATATCGGGGAGCTGCTTATAGCCATCTCTATCATCCACATACAGTGGAGTGATTCTATGGTGCTTTTCATCGCCAGAAACGCCGATTGCAAAAATCTTATGGAAGCTGCTATTCTGTGCAATGTGCTTGGCGTAAAAATATGCCCCATTAACAGCGTAATCTGCAATATCTTTCTGATCGACAGACAGGATTCCCGTACTGGTCAGCTTCTGGTGCTTGGCAAGATCAGCTTTATCCTCAATGACGATAACAAAGTCTTTTACAACTGCAACATACTCCGGATATCCGGCATTGCCAGTACCTCGCTTTGATGCACTCTGTAAAGCATCGTTAATTTCCTTAACATCACTGCCTTGCGCATCATATTTAATTTTGGAGTCGTCGAGTTGACGAGCGACCCACAAATCGGTTTTAACTTCTTTCTTTGCCATTTCATTTTCGCCCTTTCTAAGTATCTGTAAGGACATATTGCCTAATTTCTGAGTATCTAACTGAGTTTCTATATCAAGCTTGTATGTTTTTTCTAAAAGAGAATATAGTTTGAAATGTCATCATTAGAAAAACCTATCCATTTCAAGCTCATGCATTTGATCAATTTATCGAGAAGAATCATCAAATATTTGGTGTTGGAGTCATTTTTGAAATCATAGTAATACGCATATCCATGGGCAATAGTACGCCTAATTTCCTTAATTTGATCACTAATCATCTCTGAAGGAATCTTCGTTCGTGATAGTAATTGTGGGAATTCATTAAACATACATTCCAATTCTTTTTTTAGGGGGAATTTAGGGTTTTGAGCATTCTTGTGATCCAGCTTGTCGAATAAATACTCAAACGCCATAACTTGTTCTACAAATCGCTGCGGTGTATACATGGAGTTAAAATCCCCTAAATGCCCCAGGGGAATGCTTTGTGTTATTTTATTGCCGGAATCTAACGCTATGTTATTTAAGATTTTCGGGATGTATTTCATAACATCAAATTCGTGGAAGAAACCGCCATACCCACCAACTATATCTTCTGAAATGAGAGAACAGTAGAACCACCCTGCTTTCAATCCTTGCTTATAAAGTGTAATCCGTTTGAAAGGGACTTCTGCATTGGATGTCATAAACATTGCAAGCCTATGTAGAACATTAGTTATATCATAGCACTCTTGTATCTCGTTGGTGTGTAGTGGCAGAATCAATTCGCCCTTTCTGTCGAGGTCTTCCAAAAGCCCGAGCCGGTTATCGTGACCTATCCGGAATTCTAATTCATACTTCTGATCGTTCATACCAAACGGAACCTTATATACAACCTTAGGCTCTACAGCCAAATTGATTCCCGCTCGCACCATGTCAATGTATTCATATTCGTATCTAAAAACTTCATCGAGGGACGGTGATTGAAGGCCTATGGAGTCATACTCTTCATCTTTGTCGAACATATTGATAATATAGCAACGTAAATAGCAGGTACTACCCATAGAGTTTTCTACTAAAAAAGTTGCTTTCCGTCCACGAATTCCGATATCAAAACATTGTCCATGCAGGATATAGTTTTCTTTAAAATTATATTCTTTACAAAAATCATCCAGCAGCGAGTCATCCGTAAATAATTCCATGCGGTAGTTTTCGATTACGAATGGTATCTTTCCGTCTCTGAAGAAAATGAAGCCTTTGACCATCATATCACCTTTCTATTTCTTTCATTCTATAGGTCAAATTGTTACTTTTTATATTGATGAACCATTACTGACCAAAGCTATTCTTCTTTTCTAATGCTAATCCAATCAATCTATCTGCTTGATCAGCCATGAACAAAGGGATGTTCAGTACATCATCATCCAGCTTCAGATTATCCAGAGAGAACCGCACACGGAGCTTGACTTGATCCGGGAACAGCTCCTTAAACTTCTTGAGGCTCTTGCTGGTGGTATTAGCCTCGGATTTGACCTCCACAGGGAAAATGTCATTTTCCCGTTGAATGAGGAAATCCACTTCATAAGGTGGATTATTCTGGCTCCAATAGCGGGGAACCACTTCAAACTGCGTGATCAGGGTCTGCAGCACAAAGTTTTCAGTCAAAGCGCCCTTGAACTCGGTAAACAGTCGGTTTCCCTCTCCGAAGGCGGTAGGAGCCAACTGCGCTAGGCGGCGAAGCAGGCCTACGTCCACCAGATAAATCTTGAAAGCAGAGAGGTCATCGTAGGCAGCCACCGGCAGGCCGGGAGCCGTGCTGCGGTAGATCTTATGCACCAGTCTTGCATCCACCAGCCACTGCAAAGCATCCTCGTATTCTCGGGCTCTTGCGCCTTCTTTGACAACCTTGTAGATAAACTTCTTATTCTCCCTTGCCAGCTGAGACGGTATAGACTTCCAGATCATAGAGATCTTTGGGAACTCACTGATATTGGGGTGCTTGGCAAAGTCACGCTCGTAGGCACCGATAATCCCAGACAGGGATTCCTGCATGGCGGAGACATCCCGTGCTTCCGTCCACATGAGCACAGGTTCCGGCATGCCGCCGGTGACATAGTACATCTTCAGTTTTTCATAGAGCGGATTGAAAAAGGCATCGGGAATCGGCTCGATGGTATCTACGCTCTCCAGATACTTGGCCAGATTTTCGTCGCCATTGGCAAGCAGAAATTCTGTGAAAGTCATAGGGTCAATCTGCATGAAGTTAACCTTGCCCACCGGGAAAGAGGATGGTTTTGCCAGGGCAATGCCCAGCAGAGAACCGGCGCAGGCGACATGATACTGCGGAGCGTTCTCGCAGAAATACTTCATGGAGTTGATAACCTTCGGGCAGTCCTGCACCTCGTCAAAAATGATAAGTGTCTTTTCCGGGACAATCTTCTGACCACTGGCCAACATTAGATTTTGCAAGATGCGATCCACGTCCTTGGTGGTTTCAAAGAACTGCTTATATTCTTCGTTTTCGTCAAAGTTAAAATAGGCAGTATTTTCATAATAACGTCTGCCAAATTCTTTGAGAACCCAAGTCTTGCCCACTTGACGCACGCCCTTTAAGATCAGCGGTTTGCGGTAGGGTGAATTCTTCCAATCCAGCAGCTTATTCAAAATCAATCGTTCCATAGATACACTCCTTCACGCTTTTATTGGAGTTTCAGTGTTTCTCAATCACATTTTTATTATATGCGGAAGCCTTGGAAAATACAACCCCAATCACAAAATTATGCAGATTTTATGTCAGTTCATTCACGCTTTTATATCAATATTAGAAGAAGTTCTTGTAGAGCAATAAAGGAGGGCTGGATTTCACGAAAAGTGAAATCCAGCCCGAAGTCCAAACCTGTACCAGCAATTGCATTTATTCTTTAAACACTTACCGGGTATCATCCCTCATGTGCGTCTTTCCTCTGCGTTGGGCAAAGTACGACCACAGATTATTGCGGTCAATTACCGCTTCGTAGCTACGGAGCTTGCTTCGAAGGTTATCATTTTCCTGCTCCAGTTCCGCTGTACGGAGTTTTCCACGGACAGATTTATACTCCGAGAGTTCTTTTGCAGCCGCAGCCAGCTGCGCTTTGAGATCGGCAATGGTGCTTTTCAGTTCAGCAATGGTTTTCTTTGCTTCCTTCAGGAGCTTTTTGAGTTTTCCGTCCTGCTTCTCCTGCACAACAAATTTCTGCGCAGCCGTAACAAGGGTCTGATAATCCTCCCGTTCCAGCGCCACCTTGGAGGATAGCGGCAGGGGCTTGGCTTCAATCTGTTCCACCGCCTTGATGGAAACCTGCTGCTGTTGAACACGCTCAATCGTCTGCTCCAGCTCGGCCAACGCCTGCGTGCGCTGTTCCCGTTTATATTCCAGAACGCTCAGGTGTTCCCGGTGTTCGCCTTTCTGCTCCCACTCGATACCATACTCCAACATGATTTCAGCCAATGCTTCTTTTTCTTTCTGCACCCATACGGCACGCTCTGTCATGGAGCGTCCTTCGCCTGTGATGCCCTGATCGGCAAGCGCCTGTTTCAGAGATACACGGGTGGAAAGACCTCGCTTGCTTCTGGTGGTATATGGAATGAAGTCAATGTGAAGATGGGGCGTGGCTTCGTCCATGTGCAGATGGGCAGAGAACACATGAAGATGGGGATTTCGCTCTTGGAAACTCCGCATGAATTTGTCCAAAATAGCTCTTGCCAGGTTCCCGTTCTCGCTGGCGGCAGACATATCATCCTTGTTTCCGATCTGAAAGATTACTTCATAAAATGGCTTTTCCTGATCTCCGTCACAGATTTTTTTGTAATAGTTTTCGATGCACCGGTCTTTACGTTTCTGTTTGGCGTTGTACGCTGCCAGAGCTTCATCGAACAACTCATGATACGCCTGTTCGATGGGCGTATAGCAGTATTCGATGTTCAGATGCGTTCGTTCCGGGTCTACATTTTCAGCGATATAGGTGCGGCGATTATGCTCAATCACACCCTTGCCCGACATAGCACTGATAGTCCGTTTTATATCTGTCACCTCCGATTTTACAACAGTAGTTATAATAAGAATTCCTTTCGCCACGCCAGCGGCGGGTTTTGTTACTTTTGTCAAAAGTAACGCAAAAGCACTTTTGACAGCAGAGCCATCAAAAGTTTTGCGCTCTCCGAGGGGGAGTGCGGCTCCTGCGGGAGCCTCAACCGCCATTTGTGACGCAAATGACGGTGCGGGTGGTAACTCATTCGCAGCCTGTATAGCTCATGATTTCCCGCCCGTTGGCAGGGAGAAGTCCGTAATATTCTCCCTGCCGGTCCACACTGAACTCTGCGGATTTCAGTGTGGGGACGGGGGTCACGAGGGTTAAGCAGGAAATGCAATAAATGCAGTATATTCCTGCTCACGCTGCGGCGGGATTTACGAAGATCCTCACGTCCGCTGGCCTGCCAGCTGACTTCCGCTCTGGTTCTTCCATCCGGAGGTAGCCGTGTCCTTCCAGAAGCTCCAACGTGGGAAAGATTTCCTCCGTCTTCTTGAAAAACTTGCCCCGGCACATCTGAAAAAGATCGGAACGCTTTATCATGGTGACGTTCTTCTTTTTCAGCTTTGCCATCACGAATTTGGCTTTCTGGATACTGAGATCAGTTCCCATCATGGAATAAGCGTAGGTGGAATGAGCCAGAAAGTATTTTCCAATTTGAATTGCACGGTTTACAGTCGATACGGAAATCTCGTACTGTCCATCGTCCATATCAGCGCCGTGGAGCAATCCTGCAATCCGGAGAACGGCGCCAATATACTTGCTGGCCCAGTCGGAGATGGCCTGCCCTTCACCAGCCAGAAACCTTTCGTGTTCCAGGAAGTAGTCGGCCATCAGGTCAAAGGCTTTCTCGGAGAGATACAGCGTTTGAGTGTCCTCGCTGATTGGCAATGCCATCAGGTGAAATATCAGATTGCGATAGGCGGCGCTGACTTCGGGAGGAACGGATGGAGTTCGGAATGTCCGCCCGCCAATTCTGGACGGCGGCGACGCATACAGGAATCGTGCAATCAGCCCCCGGCCTGTCATGGTGCTGTTGGACATGATCTCATCCAGCACACTGGGCTGGATGGAGAGAATAGCGGAAAGGGCCGGGTGCATGATGCACTCTGAATCACGGGTCATTCTGTCTACATAGATGGTATCGCCGCAATGACCCTTCAGGCAGATGTCGATATTAGCCTTGTTGGAATACCGCCCGGCCATAATATCAAAGATGCCGCCCTCGGTGGAGATTACGGAGAACACACCGCCGTTGGCAGCCATCAGGCTGGTCAATGCTTCGCTGGAACAGTCATCGGCAAAGAAGCGGACCGGCTTCAACTCGGGTATATCTTCAAGCTGCTCTTGCAGATGCCGAAGCTCCAGTTCTGTTTCACGATCTTCCCTATGTTCCAGCTTCTTTTGCAGGCCGGAGATTTGACGCTCCAACGCTTCCCGCTGTAAGCGGTTTTCCCGAATTTCAGAGCTGCGGGATTGATTGTATTCCTGCTCGTATTCGTAGAGATACTTGGTCATATCCCGCATGACGCTGGATTTGCGCTCGCCGGGAGCAGCAATCACCACTGTGTAAAGGCTCAGAGGTTCATAATAGCCAGGTATGCCTTCCACCTTGTATTTGCCTTGCAGGCAGACTGCCAGGACGCCAAGGCTGATCACGGCCGCCATGTCCGGTGCTGTCTGGCTGTGCTCTGCAACTGCGCTGACATATCTTCGGATCGTGTCAGGCAACGCATCCACCGGGAATGTCGGAAGCTCACTCCACTGTGGCGTCAATGGCATCAATGGTGGAAATTGCGGTGTAGTCTCTTGCTTTGGCGTGTAGACCTCTTTGCAATTTTCGATGGCTTTCTGGATGGTAATGGCTCCGTAGGTTGTCCCGGATTGCTGCCGATCCCATTTGTCACGCATCAGGCCGGATTGGCGGAACATGGCATCCATTTTTGCTGCATCTTTTCCTGTCCAGAATGCCAGATAACTGCATAATGCCAAATCTGCCTCGGACTGGGAAGCGTATCCCATTGTGGATCCATCCCAGAGGGAAGTAAAAGCTGCTCCGTTTTTGCTGGACTTTGCCATGCTGAGAAGCTGTGCTGTGTCCATATCGGGATTTCCTGCATTTATTGCATTTGCTGCATTGGTTTCCGGTCTGACCATGAATCGCTCCAAAAGGATTTGCAGTTCCTTTGTGCGATCTCCAAAATCATATTGCTCACATACTTTTCCGGTCACTGTCACATACTTGTTGGTTGCGCCTGCCACATAGACTTCAATACCGGCCTGATGATTCATGATATAAAATCGTTTGGTATCGTACTGGAAGCCGTCTGCCCGGAACAGAATGTGTAATCCGTTCCCGCTGGGGCTGTACTCGGTGTAGCTGTGCATCAGCGTAACGATCTCTGCGGCGACCCCGGTGTAGTAGCCGCTGTCCGTTACGCAGTTGTCCAGGTCAATGGCGCAAATCCCGTTGAAGATACCAAGACCGATACCATCGTAACCCTTTGCCTGTACTGCGATATCGTAGGACACGAAGCTGCTTGGATCATTGCTTTTGGCTCCAAGCCCGGTATCCGGTTGATAAGGAACTTTTGTTTTCCTTCCGTTTCTTTCTTCATACCGCCAACAGCAGAACAGACCGTCTTTCCTTAAAATGTCTGGTAACGCTGTCAAATTCAAATAACCTCCTGAAAATCGTTGTTGAAATTGGCAGCTGCCGTGTTATAATATCCATGCGAACGGATCGTTCACACGGCAGCTGCCGTAGGGACTGTCTCGAAAGAGTTCTCATCTGCCAGGATGAGGGCTCTTTTCTTTTTTAGGCTGCCTCCGGCTGGAAATATCCGATTTCTTCCCACACTTTCCGGTCAGGGCAGTAGTAGTTGTACTCGTTGGAATTGTCCAGCTTGATGGCATAGCCGAATTTCAGAATGCCTTTTTGCAGGCCGACTCGTACATACTGAGCATCCTTGTGCATTGCTGCGGCAATCTCAGTAATGGGAACATTCCGCCCAGTGAAGGGCGGCAGCTCAACATAAACCTTTTTCTCCATGTTTCTCACCTCCTTACCTCTAAAATACGAATTTTTAATTCGCATCCTTATTATATCCTCCCTATGACGCCTTGTCAAGAGCAAATACGAATAAAAAATTCATATTACGCTCTTGCAATTCGCAGGACTCCGTGTTACAATACAGGCGAGGTGATTCAAATGAACAGCAATCCAGCTGAAATCGGCGAAAGGATTAAGTCGGCACGAAAAGCGGCCGGTTTAAGCCAGACAGAGCTTGCCACTCGGCTCGACAAGACCCTGCGTACCATCCAGAAATATGAGAGCGGCGAGATTGAACCGTCCATTGCCATGATCAACGCCATAGCCAAGGAGCTGAACGTTTCTCCGGCAGATTTGATCGGTTACAGACGGCCCAGTATCGAGCTGAACAGCCTGTCTGATGTGATTGCGGTGCTTTACCAGCTCAACAAAAAAGCGGGCATCCGGTTTGAGATTGATGTGCAGCGTCCGCCCCACAGTGAGGAATGGTCTTGCTCCCTGCGGTTCAAGGGGAACGACTCTTCAGCGGAGATGAATGACTCCCTGTGCCTGATATTGGAGGATTTCCGGGACGAACGTGAGAAGCTGGAAACTTACTGGACAGATCAGGAGGGCTTCGACCGCTGGATGGAAAAAGAGTTGGCCTACTATGCGGAAGCCAAGCTACAGGACAGGGAAGTGGAAGTTCTCACCGAGATGGAGCGCATCCAGCGCCGCAACGAACTGGATCGCCAGCGGCTGGAGCAAATGAAAAAGGCTGCCGAGGAAAGCGGCAGCCAGCAGTGATGAAGGGAAAGCACCTTCAAATTTTATCTTTAGTCACTGGGAGAAAGGAAGTTTGATACTATTTGAGATTACCCAACGGATATGGAAGCGTCAAGAAAATGTCCGGAAAACGAAGAAGACCCTATGCTGTCAAAAAGACCGTAGGCTGGCATTGGGACGAAGCGAAACAGAAACAAATTCAGGAGCAAATCACCATCGGTTATGCGGCCACCAGAGCGGAGGGCCTTCAAATGCTGGCGGAGTACAACAATAACCCCTTCGATGTGAAAGCGTCCAAGGCCACCTTCCAGGAGGTCTATGAGTGCTGGTCCAAGGGGAAGTATCCCACCATCTCGGCCTCCAATGTGAAGGGCTATGAAGCCTCCTACAAGGTGTGCGGGACGCTGTACCATAAGGTGTTCCGGGAGATCAAGCTGGCGGATTTACAGCTTGTGGTAGACACCTGCGGGAAGAACTATCCCACCTTGAAGAAGCTGAAGGGCCTGTTCAGTCAGCTGTATGACTATGCCATGAAGAATGACATCTGCAACAAGGACTATTCCGAGTTTGTGGATATTGTCCGGTACAAGGACAAGAATCCTGACAAACGTGATCGGAACAAGTTTACCAAAGCCGAGATCAAGCGGCTGTGGGAGCTGGCGGAGGACCCGTTCTATCAGATCGTGCTGATGCTGATTTACAATGGCTGCCGCATCTCGGAGTTTCTGGACTTGAAAAAGGAAGATGTCCATTTGGAAGAACAATACTTCGATGTGATTGCCAGCAAGACGGAAAACGGTCTGCGGAAAGTCCCGATTGCAGACAAAGTGCTTCCGTTTTACAAGGCATGGTATGAAGGCTCCAAATGCGAATACCTGCTGCATACCCCTGACCAGAAGCACTTTGACTACAGAAACTATTATGACAGCTATTTTACGCCCCTGATGGAGCAGATCGGCTTCAACCACACACCCCACGACACCAGACACACCTGTATCTCCATGCTGACAGAAGCGCATGTGGATCAGACCATGATTAAGAAGATTGTCGGACACTCCGGCGCCATGACGCTCACCGAACGTGTTTACACCCACTTGGACATTGAGCCCCTGGTGGAGGCAATCAACCAAATTTAAGAGAGTACACCATGAAAACAGCTGATAGCAAAAAAAGCAGGAGATGTTCTCCTTGCGGATACATCTCCTGCTCATCAGGTTTCGGTTTTCGCTTGCGAAATTTGTTCCTTGCTTGCTCCTTGCTCGCTCCTTACGCAGTCAAGCACAGCACAATCCAGGAACGCTCAGAACTCCAAAAACTTCGATAAATCCGGCAAAACAGCGTCCTAAGACGGACTGAAAAGCGGTGGAATTTATCTCTTGGGTAAGTGAGATTAGCGCTTGCTGAACTGGGGCGCACGGCGGGCGGCCTTCAGACCGTATTTCTTGCGCTCCTTCATACGAGGATCACGGGTGAGGAATCCGGCGGCCTTCAGGGCGGCGCGGTTATTCTCGTCAGCCAGCAACAGGGCGCGGGCCACACCGTGGCGGATGGCACCGGCCTGGCCAGTGACGCCGCCGCCGGAGACGGTGGCCACGATGTCGAACTTGCCCTCGCTACCGGTGGTCACCAGGGGCTGGCGGACCAGCAGCTTCAGGGTCTCCAGGCCGAAATACTCATCGATGTCGCGGCCGTTGATGGTCACGGCGCCAGTGCCGTTGGGGAACAGATGAACGCGGGCCACGGAGGACTTCCGACGGCCAGTGCCATAGAAATAAGGCTTCTTGCTCTTATACATGCTCGTCTACCTCCTTGCTTACAGAGCCCACAGCTCAGGCTTCTGAGCGGCGTGCTCATGCTCACCGCCGCGATAGATCTTCAGGCGGGACATGGAATCCTTGCTGATCACATTGCGAGGCATCATGCCGCGGACAGCCAGCTTCATGGCCAGCTCGGGGCGCTCCCGCATCAGGGTGCTGTACTGCACTTCCTTCAGGCCGCCGATCCAGCCGGAGTGGGTGCGGTAATACTTCTGCTCCAGTTTCTTGCCGGTGAGGACGGCCTTCTCCGCATTGATGATGATGACGAAGTCGCCGCAGTCGGCGTGGGGGGTGTACTCAGGCTTCAGCTTGCCCCGCAGCAGGTTGGCGGCGGCGGCAGCGGTCTTGCCCAGAGGCTTGCCAGCAGCATCGAGGACGTACCACTTACGCACGATGTTCCCCTTGTTGGCCATAAAAGTGGACATAGGTGAGACCTCCATTTTCTTTCCTTATCTGAAAAATCATTTTGCAGACAAAATCAGTCGCTCCCCTGTACAAGCGGAGCGTTTTGTATTATAGTATTTGGGAATCCCAATGTCAACGGGTTTTTCCATCTTTTTTAATTTCTATTTCATAATCTCCTGTTTTCTCTCGTTTCCTGTTATTATCTCTTTTTATCTCATTTTCAATTTGAATTTTATTTTTTGAAAAAAGTTGTGAAAATGAGGAAAAAACCTAAAAAGGAGGCCCTATGAACCGAATCCTTTCTCTGGTCCGCCGCTGTGTGGAGGACTACGACATGATACAGCCTGACGACCGGGTGGCGGTGGGGGTCTCCGGCGGCAAGGACTCCCTCACCCTTCTGGTGGCGCTGGCCAAGCTGCGGGAATTCTACCCCATCCCCTTCACAGTGGAGGCCTTCACCCTGGACATGGGGGCGGCAGAGGGCCGGCCCGGGATGGACTTTTCTCCTATTGCCCAGTTGTGCCGGGAGATGGAGGTCCCCTACACCATCCTCGGCAGTGAGATCCAGCACATCATTTTTGATGTGCGGAAGGAGAAAAACCCCTGCTCCATGTGTGCCAAGATGCGGAGGGGGGCCCTCCACAGTGCCCTGCTGGAGCGGGGCATCCACAAGATCGCACTGGGCCACCACTACGATGACGCAGTGGAGACCTTTTTCATGTCCCTCATCTTTGAGGGCCGCCTGTCCTGCTTCCAGCCCGTCACCTGGCTGGACCGGACTCAGATCACCCAGATCCGCCCCCTGCTTTACTGCGGGGAGAATCTGGTGCGTCACACCGCCCGGCGCCTCTCTCTCCCGGTGGTGGAGAACCCCTGCCCTGCCAACGGCAACACCAAGCGCCAGGAGATCAAGGAGCTGATCTACGAGCTCCAGGGCCGCTACCCCGGACTCAAGTCCCGGGTCTTCGGCTCCATGCAGCGCCTCCCCCTGCCCGAGTGGGGCCCGGTGGAGCACCGCCGCCGCCCTCTGCCGGAAGAGATCGGCGAATAAGCGGGAAAACTTGCGCCAAAGCGTGGAAAACAGGAGCCCCTGGTGATATAATAGAAAAATCAAATCAACGCACAGGACTGGATGCCCTGGAAAACTGGGCATCCTTACCTTGATACAACGCAGCGGCAGGACTGCCGCCTGAGAGGAGCATCTCCATGAGCGAAGAACAGAGCACCTATTCCGCAAACCCCGGCAAGCAGCTGGTCCGCACGGTGGACGGGGTGGACTACCAGCGTATCCCGGTAAAGACCCACCTGATCACCAACACTGACGACATGGCCGACGTGGTGGTCCGCTACGCCAAGGACCGGATGCAGGAGGGGGACATTCTTTTCATCTCCGAGAAGGCGGTGGCCTGCACCCAGAACCGGGCCATCCCCATGGAGGACATCAAGCCCCGGAAGCTGGCCGTCACCCTCAGCCGCTATGTGACCAAGACCCCCGCCGGCATCGGTCTGGGCATCCCGGAGACTATGGAGATGGCCCTGCGGGAGTGCGGCACCCTGCGCATCCTGTTCGCCGCCTTCTGCAGCGTCATTGGCAAGCTGTTACGCCGGAAGGGCTGGTTCTACATCGTGGCCGGGCCCAAGGCCCGGGGCATCGACGGTCCCACCGAGGGCACTATCCCTCCCTATGACCACTACGTGGTCCTCACCCCCGCCGACCCCATGGGTACCTCCCGCAGGCTGGCCCAGGCTCTGGGCCACCCGGTGGCGATCGTGGACATCAACGACCTGGGGGCCAACATCCTGGGCTGCTCCCAGAAGGAGCCCTCCATGGCCCTGCTGGCCAGGATCCTGGGGGACAACCCCTTGGGTCAGTCCAGTGAGTGCACCCCCATGGGCATCATCCGCAAAGTATGACATACGAGCCCGCGCCCCGGAGGGAATCCTCCGGGGCGCCGCTTTTTACTCCCTCTTTGTCTTAAATCCATTTATATCTTTCATGAATTTATGCAAAAATTAGAGTTAAAGTTTATTTTATCCGTGATATAATTTATTTATATCTCTCCACTTTTTATTTAAACAGCACAAATCCAGGGATCTATCTGAAAGGAGCATCTTCATGAGGAAATCGATCAAACATCTCTTTGGCCTTACCCTCGGTGTGTCTCTTGCCCTGGGGCTCATCTCCTCCGCCTCGGCAGAGGGCAGTGTTTCTGTGCAGGTAGACGGCAAGACGGTACAGTCCGCCGCATACATTGATCAAAACGACCGCACCATGGTCTCGCCGGATATCGCGGACGCTCTGGGACTGACTCAGAAGCAGGAAGGCTCCAGAGTACAGTTCACCCGGAACGGCGTCAGCACCTATTTCACCGGCAGCGATGCCACTTTTTCCGGCTCTGAGATGGACACTGTCCCTGCTCTGCGGGATGGGACCTTGTACGTCCCCCTCGCTTATCTGGCCCAGGCCTACAACATGCCGGTCTCCTGGGATGCAGGTTCCAAGGCAGTCTCTGTGTCTACCACCTCCACAGGCCCCATCTCGCTGGATGGCGTACCGGCCCCCGCCTTTGATTACTCCGATGCCAACCAGCTGCCCATGACGGGCTATTTCAGCAAGACTTTGACCTATCCCGATCTCCAGGGGAACTCGGCCCAGCGAGAGGCCTACATCTATATCTCCGAGCATGCCTCCTGTCGGCCCTATTTTTACGTGATCGCCCTGCCCGACAAGGTCGATCCCACCCAATTTCTGATGGAAAATGGCTGGTTCGATTTGGCGGAAGAAAACGGCGAATGTCTGTTTGTGCTGGCCCCCGGCAGCAGCGGCTGGGGGTCCGTGGAGGAAGAGTTGCCTTTCTTGACTGCCGCTCTCTCCTGGCTGAACACGCCTGTGGCCGATGAGGCCGATCCCAACGCGCCTGACAAAAACAAAAATTACTGGTCCGCCTTTGGCGAGTGGTATTTTGTAGGCTATGGTGAAGGGTGTGCCCCTCTGGAGGCTTGGTCAGCCAAAAATCCCATCTTCGTCATCGCTCAGGTGTATCTGAACGGCGTCAGCGCCGGCGAGGCATATCTGTCCGAAGTAGGCAGCCAGGTCTATGCGGTAGGCACCAACGGCTATGACATCACAGAGGATGTGAAGAGCCGCCTGGCGGCCCGCGGCGATCAGATGATCACCAATCAGGACATCCCTGTTCCCACTTGGTTCGTCAACTATGATGCCGCGGACCACAGCCTTCAGTATTGGAAGACTGCCAACGACTGCTCCCCTTCCGGCACCCAGAACGCCGACTACGGCACCGTATATGTCCAGGCCGGGGACTCTGACGCCTGGCAGACCCAGTATGCGGGCCCCATCTCCAAGGTGGCTGTGGACAGCCGACAGTCCCTCTCCGGCCGGGAGATTCATGATTTCCTGACCTGCTACACCCGCTATGACAACACTTCCGCCTACGGAAATGCCCTGATGCTGCGGGGGGATTATACCGACGTAATCGTCAACGCCCACAAGTCCCCTGACCGCTATGCTGAACAGAAGGTCACTATGCCCGATGGCGCGACCGCCACAATGATCTGCACCATCGTGGACATTGAGGGCGAGCCCCGCGAGATCCTGTTCTACATCCCTGACAACGCATCCGAACTCCAGCCTGACGGCGCCCCTGTCATCACCGCCTGGGCTGGCGGCAGCCAGACCAATATCATCTTTTTTGACTCCACCTGCTGGTGGGAAACTGCAAACCAAAACGGCATCGCGCTGATTTTTACCAATGAAGCCTACAACACCTCTGTCGCTGTCACCCCCGCCGATGTGGATGCCTGCTACCACGCCATGCTGGATCTCCTGGAGGGTTGGAATGACTCCGGCAAATTCCAGTTTGATCTCAGCCGGATCTACAGCACCGGCCAGTCCATGGGCTCTATGGAATCTCAGCAGTTTGCCCAGGAGACCCCGGATTACTACGCCGCTGTAGCCTCCACCTCTTTCTATCAGGACTATCCCGACGCCCACTCTGACAAGCCCATCCCCACTTACCTGATCAATGGCGAGGGCAATGGCAAAGATGACACCGGCACCCCCTATGACGACCGCTGGAACCGCACAGACGACTGGGCACAGTATTTCCTGCGAGTCAACGGCTTTGTGTACACCCCGGCGGTTTACGCCGCTGACGGAACAGTCACCACCTTCGGCGTGCCTGTCTCCGAGCCTGTTTTCACCGTCACAGGCCCCTATGACCGTTTCGAGACCTATACCTGGATCAATGGACAGGACATTCCCCTGGTCCAGTACACCAACAGCTTGTACCGCCCCCACAACTGCCTGACCTCCGAGATCCCCATGCTGTGGGACTTCTTGGAGCACTACCGCTGTGAGCGGGACGAAGACGGCGCTGTGACCGCCCGCTACTACAGTGCCTCCGCCTTCGAACGGGACGATCAGGTCCTGATCCAGTTTGGCGCCTGATCCTCTGGCACTGCGTCCCGCTCCGCTGATCCGCCAAAGCGTCTGATGATCATCCGCAAAGTATGACACGCGCGCCCCGGAGGCTTTCCTCCGGGGCGCGTGATCTTATGCAGCCAGAATGGATCCCTCCTGTCCGTCCCCCTGTCAGGGCTCACCAGTCCTCCAAGGGCTCCTGCTGGTCGTCCCCCAGGCCCAGAGTGCGGCGGTAGAGGAGCTCTCCCGTCCTTGTGTCATAGCAGCTCACCACCTGCCGGCCGGAGACCTTCTCCTCCAGCTGCAGGATCTCACCTGTAAGGTAAGGGTAAGTATAGGAGGGCACATCCTCCATCCACAGCGCTCCGTCCTCATCCAGCAGGTCACAGCTCCCGTCAGTCCGCTCTCCCATCAGCAGGACGGGCCCCTCCTCCCCCATCTCGTCCCGCACGAGGGAGATGGATGTATAGGTCCCGGCCTCCACCACCGGCATGCCGTCCAGGCGGTAGACCGCCCCGGACGGAGAGCTCTGCCGGGAGCTGCTGTCATTGAAAAAGAGCAGGCCCCGCTTCAGGGTGCAGTAGAGCTCGGTGCCGCCGTAGGGGATCTCACAGATCTGTCCGCCGATCTCCAGGCGGGTGCAGCTGCCGTCGAAGGTATCCTCCCCGTCAAAGTAGGTGTAGCCCTCCCCCCGGCCCACGAGCCAGGTGTCCTGGATGGCACGCCACTCCCCCGGCTCCTCCTCCCGCACCCGGCCCAGAGACAGGTCCAGCAGCCGATTCCGGCTCCGGCTCTCGTCGGTCCAGCCCATCCACACCAAGTCATCCCGCCAGGTCGGCTCGAACATCAGCCGCTCCCAGTTCATCACCTCGGCCGCCATCTCCGGAACGGCCACCAGCTCCTCCCAGGGCCACTCCCCCTGGACGGTCCCGTCCGTGCCCAGCCAGCAGCACCCCTCCGGCCCGTAGAGGATCAGGCCCTCCGCCCCGGCGGCATAGGTCCACCACCGGGCGGGGGTGCGCCAGCTGCCGTCCCGGGCGGCCACCGCCAAAAGGGTGCCGTCCCCATAGGGCCAGCCTCCCTCTCCCACCGACTTTTTCAGCACCAGCAGGGGGAGAAAGACATCCGTCCCCTCTCTGTCGTAATAGGTAGGGACCTCCACCCGGGTGTACACCGACTCCGTCACCAGCTCCCCCGCCCGGGTCATCAGGCCGTAGGTCAAACTGTCATAGCGAAAGGGACCCCCCTCCCACTCTGCCGCATTGATGACTGTCCCCGCATAGGGGTAGAGGGGGCCGTAGTCCTCCCCGGGGATCAGATCCTCCCCGATCCCGCCCGGCCACGGAGTCTCCACGTCGGGGAGGGACCCCGCCCGGGTCTCCAGAGCCTCCCAGTGGGTCCGCACCCGGACCTCCGGCTCCTCCGGGGGTTCCGCCGCCGGGGCGGGGGCGCACCCCGCCAGCAGCACCAGGGCCAGGACCCAGGCCGCGCCGCGCCCTCTCATATTCACCCCTCCTGTTCCAGAATGGACACATAGCCCTCCTGGGCCACCAGGGACTGGCCCTCCTCTCCCAGCAGCCAGTCGTAGAGGATGCGGGCGGGGCTGTCCTCCGCCTCGTCCTTGTCCATGACAGCGTAGTAAGGATTGAGGAAAGGATATTCCCCGCTGCGGATGGTGTCCGGGCTGGGGGCAGTCCCGTCGATGGAGAGCAGCTTCAGTCCCTGGGCCATCTCCATATCGTGGGCATAGTAGTAGACGGTGTAGCCGATGGCGGCGGGGCTGTTGTCATACTGCCGCACCCCCTCCAGCAGAGAGGACATGGAGCCCGCCGTGTAGTCCACCGGAGGCTCCATCATCTCCAGGCCGTCCATCACCAGCTTCTTCATCAGGGCCTGGCTCCCTGCCTCCGGGTTGCGCTGGAAGGGGATGATGTCCCGGTCCTCGCCCCCCACCTGGCTCCAGTTGGTGATCTCCCCGGTATAGATCTTTTGGAGCTGCTCCGTGGTCAGGCCGTTCACCGGGTTGTCCGCGTTGACTACAAAGACCAGTGCGTCGGTGGCGAAGGGGGTCAGGAGCCACCGGTCCCCCGCCTCCAGCCGCTCCATCACCGCCTGCTCTGGCTCGCCGGCCAGCAGCAGGTCGGCCTCCCCCGCCATAAGTGCCTCATAGGAGGCGGTGGTGCGGGAGAACTGGACCAGATCGGCCACCTCTTCCCGGCTCTCTCCCAGCAGGACGGAGCACACCGCCTCCGCCAGGGGGACGGCGGAGGTGGACCCGTTGAGCCGGGGCATATTCTCCCGGGTAAAGACGAACTCCTCTGTCGGCGGATCGCTCTCCTCCGGCGGAGCGGCGGCGCATCCCGCCAGGATCACCAGGGCCGCCAGCAGGGCGGGCCATACGCGGGTCTTCTTCATCCTGATTCTCCTCTCTTCCAGCATGGCTCGGGGCAAAAGGAAAGCCCCTTTTTCCTTCTGCCTCCATCATACCAGAGCCAGGGGAAAAAGGGGTTGCGAAAGGTTTGCAAACCGGTGGCAAAGAGAGACAAAACGGCTACGATTTCGTTACAGACCTCCGCCCTGCTCCGACAGGCGCGGGTCCGGCAGGTCCAGATAGGTGGGGGTATGGCCGGTGGCCTCCACGAAGCGGATCATCTCCTCCCGCTCCAGGCACAGGGTGGAGGTGGAGATCCCCGGGTGTCCGCTGAGATACCGGTCCTTCAGCAGGTCCCGGTCGATGACCAGCCGTACCTGTGCCTGCGTATCGAACATCAGCTCCAGGGCGCTCACCGAGCCGGGGATGGTGCGCAGCAGGCGCTCCATATGCTCCGGGCCGGCAAAAGAGAGTCGGGAGCAGCCCAGCAGCGGGGAGAGGTCCTTGGTCTTGAAGGGCTTGTCCCCCGGCATCATCAGCAGGTAAAAGTCAGTCTGCTGCCGGTTGCACAGAAACAGGTTCTTGCAGATGCGGGCCCCCAGGGTCCGCTCGATGAGCAGGCAGTCCTCCATGGTGTCGGCATGGTCGTGATCCACCCGGGTGAAGGAGATGCCCAGCTCTTCCAGTTTGTCATAGACAGCCAGCTCCTGGGGGATACGGTCATCGGAGGGGCGTCCCTGGTAGACGGTGGGGTCGATGTACATAGCGGTCCTTCCTTTTCTTCAATGGTCTTGCTGCATCATACCACAGCCGGAACAAAAAGTACAGTCCGGCGGCACAGAAGGGACTGGATGGCCGTCGCCGCTTCCCAGTGCACGGCGCGGGGGGGGGGGGGGGGGGGGGGGGGGGGGGGGGGGGGGGGGGGGGGGGGGGGG